>JBATJF010000411.1:0-3144 GCA_049668345.1 Gammaproteobacteria bacterium | reverse complement strand
ATTTGCCTGGGGGCGCAGCTCATCGGCAGGGTACTGGGTGGCAGCGTCATGCCCAATCCCACGCTTGAAATCGGCTGGCACCCGGTGGAGCAGGTGGCGGATCCGTCCGCATCCGGCTGGTTCGCCGGGCTGCCGCCGCGCTTCGAGGTGTTCCAGTGGCATGCGCATACCTTCACCATTCCGCCCGGCGCCGTCGCGCTGCTGCGCGGCCGGTGTGCCGAACACCAGGCATTTTCACTGGGAAATATCCTGGCCATGCAGTTTCATGTCGAGATCATGCCGCACTCCATCGAGGGACTGACGCAGCGTTTCAGCAGCGACATCGAACAGCTCTCGGACTGCGTGCAGGGCGCGGACGTCATCACCGCCGACCTGGAAGCGCGCACGCACCGCCTGCATCGTATCGCGGATCTCGTGTTCGGACGCTGGCTGCAGACGGTCTACGGCTGACAGTCGGTGGCGAACCCGGTCCTGTGCTATCGTGATTTCCTGTGCATGCTGTGCGTGTACTGCGTGATGACAGGAGCGCCGATGGCCGGATCGCGTGACACCATTCAACTGCCGGAACCGCTGCATGAGGCTGACCAGCCGCTGGAGGAACTGTTGCGGCAGCGCCGTTCGGTGCGTGATTACCAGGCCGCGGCGCTGCAGTTGTCCGATATCGGCCAGTTGCTGTGGGCGGCGCAGGGCATTACCCATCCGGCGGGTCTGCGCACGGCACCCTCGGCCGGCGCGCTCTACCCGCTGGAAGTCTACCTCGTCGCCGGTGCTGTGAACGGACTGGCGGCCGGCGTGTATCACTACCAGGCCAACGGTCATCGGCTGACCCTCTTGCAGGAGGGTGACCGGCGCACCGTGCTGGCGCAGGCCGCCCACGGGCAAGACTGGGTCAGAGACGCCGCGGCCGTGGTGGTGCTTGCGGCGGTGTACCAGCGCACCACGCGTAAATACGGCGAGCGGGGTGTGCGCTACGTCCACATCGAGACAGGCCACGCGGCACAGAACCTTTTCCTGCAGGCGCAGGCGCTGGGACTGGCATCGGTGGTCGTCGGTGCCTTTGGCGATGATGCGGTGGCGCGCGTATTGCAGTTGCCGGCCGATGTGCAGCCGCTGGTGCTCATGCCGGTCGGGCAGGCGGGGCCGGCGGCCCGTTGAGCCGGGGAACCGCACTGCGTGCCGGCCTTTTTCAAACCGGCGGTCTCTCACAGGCTGCCCGGGTCGACTGTCCCATCCATTCATCACAAAGGTGGACACATGTCTGTGAAAACCACGCAATACCAGAGACCCGGCGCACGCGCACTGATTGCCGCCCTCGCGCTGCTGGTGCTGCTGGGCGCCGGTTGCTCCGAGAAGGAGACCACGGCGCCCGAGTCAGCGGCGCCGGCAGAGGAAGCCACCCGGCCGATGGTGGCAACGGAGTCCGCAACGCCCGCCGAGGCCCCTGAACCTGCCGCTACCGCCCCGGCTGTGGAAGAACCGGCCGCAGACGCACCGGCCGAGACCCGGGCCGCCGCCGTGGACGGGGAGCAGATCTACAAGTCATCCGGCCAGGTCTGTCACGCGACCGGGGTCGCGGGTTCGCCGAAAGCGGGTGACAAGGCGGCCTGGGCACCGCGCATCGCCAGGGGTAATGATGCCCTGCTTTCCTCGGTCATGAACGGACTCAACGCCATGCCACCGAAAGGTGCCTGCATGACCTGCAGCGATGACGAGCTGCGCGCTGCGATGCAATACCTGGTCGAGCAGGCCTCCTGAGCGTTACCCCGGAGACGGCGAGTTGCCGTCTCCGGACCATCAACAGCAGAACAGGGGACAAACCACGTTTACCCGATCGGGAAAAACGTGGTTTGTCCCCTGCTTATTTTGAAAAGCGTGATTAACGGATGACACCCAGTTCCCGGCCGACAACGGTGAAGGCCTCCAGCGCCCGGTCCAGGTGGGCGCGGGTGTGGGCCGCGGAGACCTGGGTGCGGATGCGTGCCTGGCCTTCGGGCACCACGGGATAGAAGAACCCGATCACGTAGATACCGTGTTCCAGCAGGCGCGCCGCCATCTGCTGGGCCAGCGGTGCCTCGTACAGCATGATCGGCACGATCGGATGGTCGCCCGGCCTGATGTCGAAGCCGGCGCTGCCCAGTTGTTCCCTGAAGTACTGCGTGTTGGCGCGCAGTTGATCGCGCAGATCGTCGGACCGGGTCAGCAGCTCGAGCGACCGGATACCCGCCGCGGCCAGGGCCGGGGTCAGGGTGTTGGAGAACAGGTAGGGGCGGGAGCGCTGGCGCAGCAGGTCCACGACCGGCTGCGCGGCGGCGGTAAACCCGCCGGAGCCGCCGCCGAGGGCCTTGCCCAGGGTGGAGGTGGTGATATCGATGCGCTCCATCACCCCGCACTGTTCCGCCGTGCCGCGGCCACCGGGGCCAACGAAGCCGGTCGCGTGCGAGTCGTCGACCATGACCAGGGCATCGTACTGCCGGGCCAGGGCCGAGATATTGGCCAGCCGGGCCATGTCGCCGTCCATGCTGAACACGCCGTCGGTCGCAATCAGCCGGGTGCGCGCGCCGGCGGCGGCCTTGAGTTGCACCTCGAGGTCGTCCATGTCGCTGTGGCGGTAGCGCAGGCGTGCCGCCTTGCACAGGCGGATACCGTCAATGATGGAGGCGTGGTTGAGCTGGTCGCTGATGACGGCGTCCTCCTCGCCCAGCAGCGTTTCGAACAGGCCCGTGTTGGCATCGAAGCAGGAGGTGTAGAGGATGGCATCGTCGGTGTGCAGGAAATCGGCGAGCGTCCGCTCCAGCTGCTTGTGCAGGTCCTGCGTGCCGCAGATGAAGCGCACCGAGGCCATGCCGAAGCCGTGGGTCCGGAGCGCGTCGATCGCTGCCTGCACCAGCTCGGGATGGTTGGCGAGACCGAGGTAATTGTTGGCGCAGAAGTTCAATACTTCGCCGGCCTCGCGGGTCGCGATCTCGACGCCCTGCGGCGTGGTGATGATGCGCTCGCGCTTGTACAGACCCTGTTGCTCGATCGCTTGCAGTTCGGTCAGGAATCGACTGGACGGTTTTGTCATTCGAGGGGGCTCTCCGCGACATCCTGACTTGTTCCGGGTCCGGGGCGCCAGTCCAGCAATACCTTGCCGCACTCGCCGGA
>JBATJF010000410.1:0-2490 GCA_049668345.1 Gammaproteobacteria bacterium | reverse complement strand
ACGCGCCATGAAGGGATCCTCCCCGAGACCCCTGGAAATAATCCCCGCGGCTGCTATGGCTTGATGTTTTCAGCTGCTGTCACCGTCGATTTGTCGACAGTTGATTACTGTTTGGGATAACATCAGGGGCATCCATAAGAATATTCCTGGACTGCCGGCAGCTGTGGACGGCAGATTGACCGTGCCCGATGACCCGAACCAACCTGATAATTGCCGCGGTGATCGCCGCCATCTCCATCAGCCTCTGGGCGCTGGTGAACCGTCCTGAACAGGAACCGGCATGGCCGGCGGTGATCCAGGGGTTTTCATTCTCGCCCATGCGCCTGCATCACGATCCCCTGAAGCAGGTCAATCCTACGGTCGAGGAAATCGATGCCGATCTTGCCCTGCTGGCCGGCAAGACGAACGCCGTGCGAACCTATACGCTGGAAGGTGCGCTTGCCGAGGTGCCGGCGCTGGCGCGCAAGCACGGACTCAACGTGGCGCTGGGTGCCTGGGTGGGTGGCCAACGCGAAAAGAGCCGGCAGGAAGTCGAGGAACTGGTCCGGATTGCCGACAAGAACAGACGTAACGTGGTACGGGTCGTGGTAGGCAACGAAGCCCTGCTGCGCAACGATGTGTCGATCGATGAACTGATCGGCTACCTTGATTATGTACGCACTGAACTGCAGGTGCCCGTGAGTACCGCGGAGCCCTGGCACATCTGGCTCAAGTACCCGGAGCTGGTCGAACATGTCGACTACATCGCGGTGCACATGTTGCCCTACTGGGAAAACATACCGCTCGACATGGCGGTTGATTACGTCGTGAAACGAATCGACGAGCTGAAGTCCGCCTACCCCGGCAAGCCAATCGTGATCTCGGAAGTGGGCTGGCCAAGCAACGGCCGAACCCGCGGCGCTGCCGTGGCCTCGGAGGCGAACGAGGCCACCTTCCTGCGCCGCTTCCTGAAGGTGGCTGCGGAGGAAAACTACATCTACTACATTATGGAGGCCTTCGACCAGCCGTGGAAGGCACAGATCGAGGGTGCGGTCGGCGCCTACTGGGGGGTGTACGACGTCCTGCGCCAGCCCAAGTTCACCTTTACGGAGGCCATCGTTGACATTCCGGAGTGGCGGCTGCTTGCCGGCATTTCCGTGGTGATTGCCCTGATTACCTTTACCCTGTTGCTCACAGATGCGATTTCACTGAGTTCCCGGGGCCGCGGTTTCCTGGCTGTCGTTGCCTACGTGATGGCGACGGCCGCGGTGCTGATCGTCTATCGCTACCTGCAGCAATACCTTTCCGTGAGCGCCATCGTGGTCGGCGTGCTGATGCTGGTCGGCATGATCGGTGTCATTATCGTGGTGCTGGTCGAGGCGCACGAATGGGCCGAAGCGCTATGGGCCAGCGGGCGTCGGCGCCTGTTCATACCGCTGCCGGCGAAGGATGTGGACCTGCCGATGGTGTCTATTCATGTGCCGGCGCACAATGAGCCGCCGGCCATGCTGATCGAGACGCTGAACGCCCTGGCGCAGCTGGATTATCCGCGATTCGAAGTCATCGTCATCGACAACAATACCAAGGACCCCGCCGTCTGGCAGCCGGTCGAGGACCATTGCCGTACCCTCGGCGAGCGCTTTCGCTTCTTCCACGTGGACCCGCTGGCAGGATACAAGTCAGGCGCACTCAACTATGCCCTCAGGCACACGTCGCCCGAGGCCGGAGTGATTGGCGTGATCGACAGCGACTATGTGGTCGCGCCGAACTGGTTGTGCGACCTGGTACCGCAATTCGGACAGGACGAAATCGCCATCGTGCAGGCACCGCAGGATTACCGCGATGCCGGCGACAATGCCTTCAAGGCCATGTCCTATGCCGAGTACCGCGGCTTTTTCTATATCGGCATGATCACGCGCAACGACCGCAATGCCATCATCCAGCATGGGACCATGACGCTGGTGCGGCGCACGGCCCTTGAGGAAGTCGGTGGCTGGAGCGAATGGTGTATCACGGAGGATGCCGAACTGGGGCTGCTGATCCTGCGCCAGGGCCACGAGGCGATGTACATTCCGCGCAGTTATGGCAAGGGCCTTATGCCGGATACCTTTACCGGTTATCGCAACCAGCGCTTTCGCTGGGCCTATGGCTCGATGCAGATCATGCGCCGCCACGCAGGCGAACTGTTCGGACTGGTGAAGAGCCGGCTTACAGCGGGTCAGCGCTATCACTTCATAGCTGGCTGGCTGCCATGGATCGCGGATGGTGTAAACCTGCTGTTCAATTTTGCGGCGCTGTTCTGGTCGTTCGCCATGGTATACGAGCCGCTTTCGCTCGAACCGCCGCTGATTATTTTCGCCGTCCTGCCGCTGGTGCTGTTCTGTTTCAAGATGGCCAAGGTCTTCTATCTTTACCGTGGCGTGCGCATCGTCGGCACGCTGCGCCAGACGCTGGCGGCTGCACTTGCCGGCCTGTCCCTGTCGCACACCATCGCTCGTGCGATCTGGCTGG
>JBATJF010000409.1:0-4591 GCA_049668345.1 Gammaproteobacteria bacterium | reverse complement strand
GCACTGGGCCGGCAACGCGCAGCTGCGGCCGCTGGACCATGATCCGGAACGTGCACGCGCGCTGTTGCGGCAGGCCGGCTATAGCCTAGAGCGGCCACTGGTACTCGACTACAAGACCTCCACCGACCCGGTGCGCCTGCGCATTGCGACCATCATTCAGCAGCAGCTGGCGGAGGTCGGTATCAATATGCAGCTGAGCAGCTACGACTGGGGTACGTTTTTCGGTGACATCAAGGCCGGCAATTTCCAGATGTACAGCCTGATGTGGGTCGGCATCAAGACGCCGGACATCTTCCGCTATGCCTTTCACAGCCGATCGCTGCCGCCTGCGGGCGCCAATCGCGGACGTTTTGCCGATGCCGCCGTCGACCGGATCATCGAACAGGCGGAGCAGGGCGCCACGCTGGCGGAGCAGGGCACGGGCTACCGGGCCGTGCAGGCGCGCCTGGTGGAACAGCTCCCGTATGTGCCGCTGTGGTACGAGGATCATGTCTACGCCGCCCGCAATACCATCACGGGCTACCGGCTGGCCAGCGACGGCAATTACGATGGCCTGTTACAGGTTGCCGGTGCGCACCCCGCTGCCCGGCCGCGATGACGTGACAGTGTCACCGGCAGGACGGGCGCTGTTCCGGTGTGTTCCATACCGTATAATCCCGCCATGCAACCGTCCGACTCCCTGATCAAGGTCAGCATCGACGAACAGCGCCTGCAGCTGCTCGCTGACGGCAAGGTCGTGATGGACGTCGCCGTGGCCACCGCGGCCAACGGGCCCGGCGAGGTGCAGCACAGCGAATGCACGCCGCGCGGCTGGCACGTCATACGCGCGAAAATCGGCGCCGGCTGTGCAAGCGGCACCGTGTTCGTCGGCCGGCGCCCGACCGGCGAGGTCTACACGCCGGCATTGAAGGTCGCCAGCCCCGGACGTGACTGGATGCTGACCCGGATTCTCTGGCTCAGCGGGCTGGAGCGCGGCCGCAACCGGCTCGGCCCTGTCGATTCCATGCGCCGCTATATCTACATCCACGGCTGCCCCGACGAGGATGCCATGGGCGTACCGTCGTCGCACGGCTGCGTGAAGATGCGCAACGCCCAGGTGATCGAGCTGTTTGATCGTGTGCCGGTCGGCACACGGGTGTTGATACAGGAAGCGCCGTTATAGCCGGGGCACGGGCAGGAACTGCTCCATAACCAGGATACCCAGCGGATCCAGACGGTCGATGAGTTTTCTCCAGAGATCGTTGCCGCCACCTGCAAACAGGGTATCCGGGTCACCGTCCGTCACATACCAGGAACCTTGCACGAGTTCCCGTGCCAGCTGACCCGGTGCCCAGCCGGCCTGGCCGGCGAACATGCGCAGTTCCCGGGCGGGTTTGTGCTCTGTCATCATCTGTTCAAGTATGGCGCTGTTGCTGCTGGCGTAGACATCGTCGCTGACGTGCAGTGCCAGCTCCGTGCTGTAGCTGCCCCTGAACAGCATCACCATGATACGCGGGTTGACCGGGCCGCCGTTGTAGACGGGATAGCCGCCCAGCTCGAGGGTTGTCATGTCCGGCAGCACCTCCTCGACATTCCTGCCCAGCGGGCGATTGACGATAACGCCGACGGTGCCGGTGGAATTGTGCTGCAGCAGGTAGATCACGCTCTTGCTGAAATACGGTCCGTACAGACCGCGACTTGCGACCAGGAAGCGGCCTGCGGCCGGCTCCAGTGTGCCGATGCCGTCCGTGCCGGCCGGTGCTGCCCACACCGCGTTGCCGGCCAGCAGTATTGCTGCAATCACTCGGGTTATCGGTTTCATGGCAGTTCACCCCTCCTGCATCGCATAACCCGATTCTAGACTGTCAACGGCAGGTGTGCTGCGCCAGCAAGGACTGAACCTCAAAAGCCATACAGGCGCGGCAGCAGCCAGCTCAGGGTCAGCCACATGAGCAGCGTCAGCGGCAGCCCGATGCGCACGAAATCGCCGAAGGTGTAACCGCCGGCATTCATCACCAGCAGGTTGGTCTTGTAGGCCATCGGCGTGGCATAGCTCATGTTGGCGCCGAACAGCACCGCCAGCACGAAGGCCTCGGCCGGCAGGCCCAGGCCGTTCGCGATCGAGATGGCCACGGGCGTGCCGATGACGGCCGCGGCATTGTTGGACACGATGTTGGTCAGGATGGCCATCAGCAGGATCAGTCCGCTCAGGATCAGGTGAGGCGACAGCCCGGCCGTCAGCGCGAGATAGACATCGGCAAGCCATGCCGTCGCGCCGGTCCGGGTCAGGGCCATGCCCAGTGCCAGGCTGACCACCACGATCATGATAACCGAGCTGCTCAGCGCATTGCCGACATCGCGCCAGGCGAGTCCACCGAACAGCAACATGAGCAGGGCGCCGGCCACGGCGCTGACCGCGATCGGCAGCAATCCGACCGCGGCGCTGACGATCACCAGCCCCATGATCAACAGGGCCAGCGGGGCCTTCCTCGTCGAGGGCAGGTCGGCGGTGGCATCCAGCACCAGCAGGTCACCCGCGCGCTTGATCTGTGCCAGCTGTTCGCGCGCGCCCTGTACCAGCAGTATGTCGCCGACCTGCAGAGAGATGTCGCCGATACCCTTGCTGAGCGTATGCACCTTGCGGCCGGCCTGGGCCAGGGCCAGCGTGGCGAGCTGGTAGCGGTCGATGAAACGGCTGGCATTCAGCGTGCGGTTGACCAGCGGCGAACCCTGTACCACGACGATCTCCGCCAGTTGCTGGTCCTTTGCCTCCAGCGGATGCTCCTCGTCCACCGCATTGCCGTCGGAAAACAGCTGGGCACCCAGCACCTGTTCGTATTCCTTCAGTTGCGCCGGTGTATCCTCCAGGATCAGTTGATCACCCGCCCGCAGCTTGACATCGGGCAGCGGCAGCAGCACGCTCTCGCCGCGCTGGATGCGCTGCACCTTCATATCCTTGCCGGTTTTCTCCAGCAACTCCGCGAGGGTGCGGCCGACGGCAAAACTCTCCTCGATGATATTGAGTCGTGCGGAGAAGATGCGCGGCGAGGTATCGGTCAACGCGGTCTGGCGTTCCGGCAACAGGCGCGGTGCGACCAGCCACAGGTACAGTACGCCCAGGCTGCCGGCGATGATGGCGGGCACGAAGAAATCGAACATGCCGAAACGGCGCAGGCCGAGATCGGCCGCGACGCTGACCACCAGCAGGTTGGTGGAGGTGCCAATGGTGGTGGCCATGCCGCCGACCAGTGTGGCCAGCCCCATCGGCATCAGGATGCCGGACGCGCTGGTGCCGGCCCGCAGCGAGACGCTCACCAGGATAGGCAGCAGCAACACCACGATCGGGGTATTGTTGACGAAGGCGCTCAGCAGGCCGGCCAGCACCAGTGTCAGCAGCAGCGTCAGCTGCGGACTGTGCGACCAGATGCGGGCCAGCAGACGTCCTACCGGTTCCAGCGCGCCGGTCCGCACCAGGCCGTGACCGACGATCATCAGCCCGCAGACCGCGACCAGTGCCTCGTGGCCGAAGCCGCTGAAAAAGTCGACCGTGTGCAGGGTTACGGCCCCGTCATGGTACGGAAACCATTCGAAACCGAGGGTCAGCAATACCAGCACCACCAGGCTGGAGGTTTCCAGCGGAATGCGCTCACGCGTGAACAGAAACAGTGCGACAGCTGTCAATACGAGGAGGGCCAGTGCGTGCTGGTTGGGTAACGGTGGCATGGTCGGTCCCGGTGAGGAAAACAGCGCCAGTATAGCCGAGCGGCGCGTACGTGGCAGGGTCGGGTTGGTGGCGCCGCAGGACGAGGCAGATACGCCCGGTTCAAGTGTGCCAGCCGGCATGCCGCTAAGTACTGTGCGGGTGTGATCGACGTGCCGAAGGGTGCGGATAATCTGCAGCGGTACTATTGAACACAAGTTCGGAGACAGCCATGGAAGTCAGTCGGAGTAACCGGGTGGCGTGGCAGGGCCTCATACTGCTGGCCCTGGTGGCAGGTATTGGCGTCGCATCCGAGCTGCCGGACGATTCCTTCGCCCGGGGCTGGGACGCCTACCAGTCGGGCCACTACCGTGGTGCGCTGCAGTTGTGGCTGCCGCTGGCCGACGCGGGCAATGCCGACGCACAGCTCAATATCGGAATCCTCTATGACGCGGGGCAGGGTGTGCCGGTGGATCCGTTACTGGCCGCGAGCTGGTATCGCAAGTCTGCCGAACGCGGACACGCCGCCGCGCAATACAATCTTGGCATGATGTATGCCGACGGACGCGGTGTGGCGCACGACCGTGATCAGGCGCGTTACTGGCTGGCGCAGGCGGCCGGGCAGGGTCTGCAGGAGGCCCGGGCGATGCTGCCGGACGTGGACGCGGGCGGCAGGACTGCATATGCCATGCCGGGCGCCACTGACAGCGATCACGAAATCTTCATCGACACCCTGAGCGGTACCTCCACGGGTACCGCCTGGCCGGTAGCCGGCGGTTATGCGATCACCAGCAATCACGTCGTGGCTGCCAGCGAAACGGTGACCCTCTACGATGTCGGTGGACACAAGCTGCATGCCACGGTGGCCGTCCGCGATACGGTCAATGACCTGGCGATACTCAGCGTCAGCGA
>JBATJF010000408.1:0-2735 GCA_049668345.1 Gammaproteobacteria bacterium | reverse complement strand
ACGGCCACCGAGCAGCAACGGCTGCTGCTGAGCGACAGTCATTTCGACAATTCACCCATCGACCTGCCACTGAGCCTGCTGCTGGGCAAGCCGCCCAAGATGCAGCGCGACGTGCAGCGCCTGGCGGCCACGCATACCGAATTTGCCTGCGCCGACCTCGACGTGCGCGAGGCGGCGTATCGCGTACTGCGCCTGCCCGCGGTGGCGGACAAGACCTTCCTGATCACCATCGGTGACCGCTCGGTGACCGGCATGGTGGTGCGCGATCAGATGGTGGGGCCGTGGCAGGTGCCGGTCGCCGATGTCGCGGTGACGGTATCCGACTACCGGTCCGTTACCGGCGAGGCCATGGCCATGGGCGAACGCACGCCGCTCGCCCTGCTGCACGGCCCGGCTGCCGGGCGCATGGCCGTGGGCGAGGCGGTGACCAATATCGCAGCCAGCGCGATCGACGCCATCGGCCACATCGTGCTGTCGGCGAACTGGATGGCGCCGGCCGGGCACCCCGGCGAGGACGCCATTCTGTACGACACGGTGCAGGCGGTCGGCGCCGGACTGTGTCCCGCACTCGGCATCGCCATCCCGGTCGGCAAGGATTCCATGTCCATGAAATCGGTCTGGCGCGAAGACGGCGACGACCGGGCGGTCACGGCGCCGCTGTCGCTGATCGTGTCCGCGTTCGCGAAGGTCAGCGACGTGCGTCGCACGCTGACCCCGCAGTTGCGCACCGATGCCGGGCCGACCGAGCTGCTGCTCATCGACCTGGGGCAGGGGCGCAATCGCCTCGGCGGTTCGGCGCTGGCGCAGGTCTACAAGCAGGTCGGTGCAACGCCGCCGGATGTCGATGCCCCGGCGCTGCTCAAGGCCTTTTTCACCGCCATTCAGCAGCTCAACCGGCAAGGCCTGCTGCTGGCCTACCACGACCGCTCCGACGGCGGCCTGCTGGCCTGTCTGTGCGAGATGGTGTTCGCCGGCCGCACCGGCGTGTCGGTGTATATCGACGGTCTCGGCAGCGATGCCGTTGCCGCGCTGTTTGCCGAGGAACTCGGCGCGCTGGTGCAGGTACGCAATGCCGATATGCACGATGTCATGCGCATCCTCGAGCAGCATGGACTGGAAGCCGACACGCACGCGATCGGCCGCCTGAACGACAGCGACAGCGTGGAAATCAGCGCCGGCGAGAACACCCTGTTCCGCGAGTCGCGTATCGACCTGCAGCGTGCGTGGTCGGAAACCAGCTACCGCATGCAGGCGCTGCGCGATAACCCGGCCTGCGCCCGGCAGGAATTCGATGCCGTGCTGGATGCCTCTGATCCGGGTATCCGGCCGGTGCTGGGCTTCGATGCGCAGGAGGACGTGGCGGCGGCGCTGATCATGACCGGCGAGCGGCCGCGTGTCGCCATCCTGCGCGAGCAGGGCGTCAACGGCCAGATCGAGATGGCGGCGGCGTTTCACCGCGCCGGCTTCGAGGCTGTCGATGTGCACATGAGCGACCTGCTGGCGGGCCGCGCGTCACTCGATACCTTCAAGGGGCTGGTGGCCTGTGGCGGCTTTTCCTACGGCGACGTGCTCGGCGCCGGGCAGGGCTGGGCCAAGTCGGTGCTGTTCCATGCCGAGCTGCGCGACATGTTCGCGGCCTTCTTCGAACGCAGCGACAGCTTCGCGCTCGGGGTGTGCAACGGCTGCCAGATGCTGTCGAGCCTGAAGGAACTCATCCCGGGGGCAGCGGACTGGCCGCGCTTCGTCCGCAACGAGTCCGAACAGTTCGAGGCGCGCTTTGCACAGCTGGAAATCCTCGACTCGCCCTCGCTGCTGCTGGATGGCATGGCCGGCTCGATCCTGCCGGTCGCGGTGGCGCACGGCGAAGGGCGCGCCGAGTTCGGCGCCGTCGGTGCGGCGGAGGTGCTGGCCTGCGGCCTGGTTGCGGCGCGTTACGTCGACGGACGTGGCGCGGCGACCGAGCGTTACCCGGTCAACCCGAACGGCTCGCCGCTGGGCATCACGGCGCTGACCAGCGCCGACGGCCGCGTCACCATCATGATGCCGCACCCCGAGCGCGTGTTCCGCACGCTCACCAATTCCTGGCATCCGGCGGAGTGGGGCGAGGACGGGCCCTGGCTGCGCATGTTCCGCAACGCGCGGGTATGGGTGAACTAGCGATAGCCGACAGTTTTCAGCTCGCTGTATGCCATCTCGCAGGCTGACCGGTCACAGTCTCGAGAACTGGCTGGAGCGCGTGAATCCACGTTGATATGTTCAGTCTCTACCTGCATGCGACATATCGAATGTCTGTTTCCTGATGAGACTTTCAGCGTACCGGGTCTCTGTCCGCAATGACTTATCTTGATATACAGACAAGCAAGGCTTATTTTCCTTATTTAATCTGTGCCTAAGGCGCGCTACCTGTTGTTGTGCCTGGATGCATAATTAATGGAGAGAAGATATGAAACTTCTGGTGGCAGTTGATCTTTCTGAATTTTCAGAAAAGATTGTGTTCAAGGCCGAAGAAATCGCCAAGGCATTATCAGCAAAGGTGTGGCTCCTGCATATAGCAGAACCCCGGCCGGTTGACTTTTCTATCGCAGGTTTTGAACCAGACTCCATTGGATTGGAAGTGGATCCACAATCACTCCGGGATTCACTGGCGAAAAGATTCCGCGCAGAGCACCGCCAAATACAAGATATGGCAGATCGATTACGCAAGGCAGGCCTGGATGCGACGGCCCTTCTTGTAC
>JBATJF010000407.1:0-8980 GCA_049668345.1 Gammaproteobacteria bacterium | reverse complement strand
GGACGAACAGGCGCGCGCCTACGACAACCGGCCGCTTTCGATCGGCTATGGCCAGACCATTTCCCAGCCCTATATCGTGGCGTTGATGACCGACCTGCTGGACGTCGGACCCGATGCCACGGTGCTGGAAGTCGGTACCGGCTCGGGCTACCAGGCGGCCGTGCTGTCCGGCCTGGTGGCCAGCGTCTACACCATCGAGATCGTGCCGCAGCTCGGCGAGCGGGCGCAGGGTGTACTTGCGCGGCTCGGCTATGACAACGTCGAGGTACGTATCGGCGACGGTTATTACGGCTGGGAGGAGCACGCGCCGTTCGATGCCATCATCGTCACGGCGGCGGCCAGTCATGTGCCGCCGCCGCTGGTCCGCCAGCTCAAACCCGGCGGGCGCATGATCATTCCGGTCGGTTCGCGGTTCATGGTGCAGGAACTGCTGCTGGTGGAAAAGACCGCGGCAGGTGAGGTATCGACGCGGCAGATCCTGCCGGTGGCATTCGTGCCGCTGACCGGCGGACACTGAGGCCATGACACGGCCGAGAAACCGGTGACCGCGGTGACGGCTGCACAGCGCGAGGCCCGCGTCCCGCTGCTGTCGGTGGCGCTGCTCTCGGTCAGCGTGCTGGCCTATGAGATCCTGCTCATGCGCCTGTTCTCGATCATCCAGTGGCATCATTTCGCCTACATGGTGATCAGCCTGGCGCTGCTGGGCTACGGCGTAAGCGGCACCCTGGTGACCCTGTTGCGCGCGCGGCTGCTGGCGCGCTTCGCCGCGGTGTATACCGGCTGCATCGCCGCCTTCGCGCTGAGCGCCGTGTTCTGTTTCCTGGCCGCGCAGCAGGTGCCGTTCAATGCCGAGCTGGTGCTGTGGGACATGCGCCAGCCAGGCTGGCTGCTGTTGCTGTACCTGTTGCTGGCCGCGCCCTTCCTGTTCGCCGCCACGGCGCTGGCGCTGGCGTTGATGCGTTACAGTGAGGCGATCGGCCGGGTCTATGCCGTTGACCTGGCCGGTGCCGGCCTGGGCGGGCTGCTCGTCATCGGTTTGCTGTTCCTGGTCACGCCGCTGCAGGCGCTTACCGTCATCGGCCTGCTGGCGCTGCTGGCCGCGGCTGTCGGTGCGCGCGAGACCGGGCTGGCCAACGGGCGCCGGCTGCGCGCGCTGCTCGGTGTCGCCGCACTGGTGCTGATCGGCGGTGGCCTGCATGGCGAACTGCGGCTCTCGCCCTACAAGGGACTCAGCCAGATGCTGCTGGTGCCCGGTACGCATGTCGTGGAACAGCGCTCGAGCCCGCTCGGCCTGCTGAGCGTGGTAGAAAGTACGCAGATGCCATTGCGCCACGCCCCGGGCCTGAGCCTGCTGGCCACGCAGGAGCCGCCAGCCCAGCTGGGTGTGTTCACGGACGGTGACGGCATGACGGCCATCACGCAGGACAGCGGCGAGCGCGCGGCACTGGAGTGGCTCGATCAGACCACGTCCGCATTGCCGTACCACCTGCGCGGCATCGAACACGCACTGATCCTGGGTGCGGGTACCGGTGCGGATGTACTGCAGGCGGACTACCATGGCGTGCCGCATATCACGGCCGTGGAGCTCAATCCGCAGGTCATCGACCTGGTGCGCCACCGCTATGCCGAATTTGCCGGGCATCTCTACCAGCGGGCGACCGTGCACATCGATGAGGCGCGCGGCTTCGTGGCGGGCAGCCCCGGGCGCTACGACCTGATCAACATCGCGCTGCTGGATGCGTTCGGCGCCGCGGCGGCTGGCCTGTACGCGCTCAACGAAAGCTACCTCTACACCGTCGAGGCGCTGGAGGATTACCTCGCCCACCTGCAGCCGGACGGCTACCTGTCGATCACGCGCTGGGTGACGCTGCCGCCGCGCGATACGCTCAAGCTGTACGCCACCGCGCTGACCGCGCTGGAGCGCCGCGGCGAGGCGCGCCCGGCCGACCACCTGGTGCTGGTCCGCAGCTGGCAGACCGCGACCCTGCTGGTCGGGAACGTGCCGTTCAGCCCGGCGGAGATCGAGCAGGTGAAGACCTTTGTGAAGCGCCGGGGTTTCGACGTCGCCTGGTATCCGGGCATGCCGGCGGTCGAGGCAAACCGTGTCAACCGCCTGCGCGAAGCGTATTTCCACCAGGCGGCCGTGCGCCTGGCCGGTGCCGAACGGCAACAGTACCTGCAGGACTACAAGTACGACCTGCAGCCGGCGACCGACAACCGGCCGTACTTTTTCCATTTTTTCAAATGGAGCGCGTTACCGGAAATGTTCGCACTGCGCGGGCAGGGCGGTATGCCGCTGCTGGAGTGGGGCTACCTGGTGCTGGTCGCCACCCTGCTGCAGGCACTGCTGGCGAGCGTCGTGCTGATCCTGGTGCCGCTGCTGGCGTTGCGGCGGCGCGCAGGCAACAGTATGGCCGACAGCGTCGGACGGGGCCGGGTGTTCGTGTATTTCGCAGCCATTGGCCTGGCCTTCCTGTTCATCGAGATGGCGTTTATCCAGCGCTTCACGCTGCTGCTGCATCATCCGCTGTATGCGGTCGCCACCACGCTGACAGGCTTCCTGGTGTTCGCCGGTCTTGGCAGCTACTGGAGCCAGCGCTGGTCGCGGCGCAGGCAGCAGACGCGCGGCATCGCATTCGCGGTCGCCGGCATCGCCACCATCAGCCTGGCCTGGCTCATGTTACTGCATGCCTGGCCGGCCGCGCTCACGGGCTGGTCGCTGCCGGTCAAGGTCGTGCTCACGCTGGGCATGATCGCACCGCTGGCGTTCTGCATGGGGCTGCCGTTTCCACTCGGCCTGTCGCGGCTGGCAGAGCAGGCACCCGATTACCTGCCCTGGGCCTGGGGCGTGAACGGCTGCGCCTCGGTGATCAGTGCCGTGCTTGCCACGCTGCTGGCAATCCACTTCGGTTTCAGTACGGTGATCCTGCTGGCGGTGCTGCTGTACGGGGTCGCGGCACTGAGTGTGCCGGGTGCGGGCAGCCGGGCGGAAATTGTTTAATCGGCGCGCAGCGATGCGCATCATGCCGCAGGACCGGATTCATTCGACCAGCGATGTTTCATTGTCATTCAATCAGACCGTAGGGCCGAATTCATTCGGCCAGGCGTGCTTCGGTGATCTCCGTAAACAAAGGATGACGAACATGGGTAACCGTGTTGATGCACCAGACTTGATGGTGCAGGGAATGACGCCCCCTGCGCAATGCGTCGCATGACTGGGTGACCTCCCTGGCTCCAGTTGCATCAGGCTGTTGGCCGATGAATTCGGCCCTGTAACGGAAATCTACCACTCGATTGGGGAAAACCATTTATATAGGCAGTGACTGTATGAATCGGAATAAGTTGTCTACTGCTGTGTAACAACTTGCCATGCAGATCCATCCTCCAGGCGACATTCCGGTCAGAAGAGGGGATTTCCGGTCTCGATTTCTGCGCGGTACCTGCTCATATGTGCCGTCCGGTGGGGTCTGCCAGCTCGCCTGAGCTTGGCAGCGGACCACGCCTCACACGGTGATGACGACTTTTCCCCGCGCGTGTCCCTGTTCGATGTAGTTGAGAGCGTCAGCTGTCTCGCGCAGCGGGTACGTCCTGTCGATGACCGGCGCCAGCTTGCCGGATTCGACCAGCTCTTTGAGAAAAACCAGGTCCTTGTGATTAGGTATCGAGATAAACCGGCGCAGGTTCTGGCGTACGAACGGTGACAGCATGAGCGGCTTGACCAGGCGGACCAGCAGTCCGAAACCCCGCGCCCCTGAACCGCTGTTGAGGATGAGTGTGCCGTCGGGAGTGAGTGCGCGTCTGCAGTCCGACAGGGTGCGGTTCTCCACGTTGTCGAAGACGAGATCGTAATGCTGCCCACCCTGAGTGAAATCCTCCCGGGTATAATCGATGACATGGTCGGCGCCGATCGACCGGACCATGTCCAGATTTCCCGTGCTGCATACACCGGTCACTTCTGCCCCAAGCAACCTGGCAATCTGCACGGCGAACGTTCCCACGCCGCCCGATGCGCCATTGATCAGGACCTTCTGCCCCGGCCGTACTTTCCCCACATCACGAAGGGCGTGCAGGGCCGCGAGCGCGGAGGTTGGTATGGCGGCCGCTGCTTCAGGTGTGAGGGTTGCGGGTTTGTGCGCAAGCTCGTCTTCCCCGGCACAGGCATACTCGGCACAGGTGCCGGTAGTCGAGCCGAACACCTCATCGCCGGGCCGGAATCGCTGCACATTGTTGCCCACTGTCTCGACCCGACCTGCCACGTCGTATCCCGGAATGCCATGTTTTGGTTTGAACAGCCCGGTAGCCAGTCGCACGGGGAAAGGCGCCCCTCGTACGGTGAAGCAGTCGCCTGCATGGAGTCCTGCCGCGAGAACGCGTACCAGCACCTGATCATCGTCGATGACCGGTGCGTCGATGTCCCTGAGTTCCAGGACATCATCAGGTGCCCCGTACCTGTCCTGAACAATTGCCTTGATGGTAGCCTCCTGATGTATTGCCCGTACCGGTGGCGCCGGGCCTCTCCATTCTAATCTTGCATAACTTGGGTTGGAATCGCCTCAGTCCCTCTGATCGAATGACGATGGAACATCGCTGGCCGTATTCATTCGGCCAACAACCTCGCCGACATAAGCATTGCGCCTCGTCTGCATTGATGTGTTACCCACTCAACCAGGGGAAGATACTAAAAAAGAAAATACAGAGATCAACGTATAACGTTGCATGACGGCCAGCCGCAGAATCAGACTCAAGGCATCACGGCATCCAGATGTGAAGAATGGCTCAGCGAGTACGCTGGCCGCCGTCCGGTAATATCTGCTGCATCATCCCTGCCGGATTCATTTGCTGAAGCTGCTGGCTTCCCTGGGAGAATGTCTGGCCCAGGCCGCGAATGCTTTGCTCCATACGCTGCATGGACTCATTCATGGTTCTCACACTGTCCTGCATCTCGCTGACATCCTGTGAGATGGTGCCCACGTGTACGGTCATTTCGCCCATCGATTTGCTCATATCGAACATCAGCTTGAGAAATAACAGTACGATGACTCCTGCGGCTAGTATTAACAGTGTCTGCGTCGGTTTGCTGGTCATGGTATTGTCTGCCTCATAGGCTCAGCGGGTCTGATGCTATTGATTCGTAGATATTAATGGAGGCAGGCATGTACATTCAATTGCAACCACTCGCCGCATTGATCGCGGGCATCCTGATCCTGGCCGTGCCTCGTTTGCTCAATTATATCGTGGCCATCTATCTCATTCTCGTCGGTGTCATCGGCGTGTTCAAGCTCTGAAACGCGGCTGAACCGGGATATCCTAAACGGGCATACGACTGGTGGATATGAGCGGATGAGTGCTAATAATTGTACCCTATGCTACATCATCACGGCGTCAGTGCGCAGGAACTTCAGGATTGGTGCGCAAATCCGGCCTTCATATGGAGTGACCTGGCCAAGCGACGGCGGCGTGGGCAGCAGCAGGCTCCGGCCAGAATGCGACATTCCCGGAGTTCCCGTAACGGTCGGGAACGCAGCATGTGACGGGCATACAGATCCGGTAATCATGCATTTTATGTTGTCATATACAACACACATTAACTGGCAAGCAATTACGCCATAAGGAGCAACGCAGCGTCATTGCGTTCTCGCCGTGGGCTGCGAGTTATAATCTTCAACCTCATGGAGACAGTCGCACATTATCCAGATAGATAATTCGGGGTGCCTGGAGTGAAGTGACAAAAAGTCCGAGTACCCGAATAAGGCTCATATGCATGCGACGATTGGCAGGGCTTTCTTTTACTTCGTTCAGGTCTATTTCAATGTGGTTCCACCCTTGCGTCAGAAGGTAGCTGCGATTAAATCGGTCTTCATATTCTTCGTTACCATCGGCATGCTGAAGATCATGAATCCGGCATGTAATCCTCAGGGAACCAGAGTCAGGATTGTAGAGACTGAATTTTAATGTGTTGAATGATGTCCAGTCACCATCAAAGTAGTTGAGTGCGGCCCCTGAATATTTATCCGTTGACAGTGACAGCTGGAGAAGCTTTCCCCGTGATATTGAAGGCATTGTCTGGACAGACAGTACGGCATCACCCGCCCAGCGATCAATTTCGAACGGTGTTTCGAGATCAGACAAAACCGGGAACTGGTGTCGCGCGAACGCCTCATCAACCAGGCTTCTGGTCAAGGGCCATAGCTGGATGAGCAAAAGCACCAACACGGAAATCCGCAGGGCATTCCCTGCACTATCGGATCGTAATCCCGGTTTAGGGGAGCCGAATACCAGTGCGATGAGACTACCTGTGATGTCGCGCAGCACATCCCCAATTTCCGGTGTTCGCGCTGTTATATGTTGCATTAACTCGATCGAAATACCAAGCAACAGGGTAATGACGAGTATAACAGTCCACTGACCCGCCAGAGACATTCGGGCGACAAAGCGCCATCGAAACAACAGCGTGGCTAACAGCGCGAAATAGACAACATGGCCGAGATCCCAGAAATGCCTGAATGAGCGTGATGAGTAATAATCCGGGCCACCCAGGAACAGGAGTACTGTACCTGCTGCAAGAAGAACGCTATATATCCATGGACATACCTTATTGTCGTACATGTTTCAGCTTCGCAAGCTAACTGACCCTGACAACAGGGCCGGTATGCAAGGGAGTGCCTTCCAGTCAAGGACGAACATGACCCGCTTTCAAGATAGTTCCCCCATCATTGTTTAATCCGGAGCATGGCGAATTTATAGCTGAGTACAGCGGCAGCTTGCTGCACGTCTCTGCCGTTCCGGCATACTGATCGAAGGTCTCCAACGTTTCGGCTCCTGCCGATAAGCGCAAACCTGTATAAAAAATTATGTGTAGCAGATCCGTTCTCTGCAGACCATTGTACACACTTCATCTTTTCTGAAAGGATAAAGTGTTGCTCTCCGGTTGAGCCCGTCACTGTATAGCGGTCATTCAATTACATCTGTTCTTGAGGCTTGCATAATCGGGTGCCACTCTCATAGTGGCAGTTGTGCCTGTGACCAGAACGCTGACACCAGCGAGGTGCGGCATTGCATGGAACGCAGACGTCGTCTGGCAAAGTCACTCACCTTGGGCCGCTGGCAACTCAAGCCCGGCCCTTTGAGGAGCCGGGACAGATGCGCCTCGCTGTAATGCAGGCGTACCGCGCGCAGGTGCCGGCGTTGCAGTGCTTTCATGTCTCGTTTCATGATCCCCTCCGGCTGTTATCCTGACACAGCAACTTCGATCAGCGGAACATGAACAAGTGTCAGTCATTTATACAAGGCTCAATACATTGTATTAGCTCTTATTCGGGGTACTAGCCCGCATTTCTCACCGGGCGGCGGTTAACCGGCATAATGAGCTGAAACCATCAAGCGAATGGCTATTCTGCAACGAAAGTGTGTCAGTGGCCGGTGCCTGTCCCGTCCCTGGCTGGTTCCCGTGCACCCGTACTTGCGATGTACAGGGAGAAGGTGAGACCGGGAACCGGTCGAGAAGCTGGCCTGGGCCACGTTCAAGTGGTCGCTCTCGCACATCCCTGTGCTTCGCGACACTCGGCCTTCCTCGGCAACTGCTCCATGCGTTGCTCTACCTCCTGCGTCCCTGCAGTCGTGTCCATCGTCGCCGGGAGACAGGACGATGTGCAGGGATGCACAAGTGTCGCGAGAGGGCAGGATGCCCGTAGCGACCGCCGGGAGCGACCAGCGTGGCCCAGGCCAGTCTCTCGACCCGGGCTATGCCCGTAAAAACGGTCTCACCTTCTCCGGGATCCCGGTGTGAAATGCGGGCCAGACACTATTATTGACAGAGTCTACCCAGATCATCATTCGCGTAAAATAGCCGCATGCAGCCGTTTGCTATAATCGCAACGAGCTATCACTAAGCGGGGGGCATGAAAATGAAAGATACGAACAAGCTTCATAAGATGTTGACAACCAGCAGAGGCCCTGGTGAGGTGCAGGACTGGATATTTTCGCTGACCCCGATCGGGGTAGCATTTGTCTTTTACCTTATCTTCATCTTGTCAACGAATATTGAACCGAAGGGTGAATTTATTGCTTACGGTGCAGCAGCTGGTTTTATTGGTCTCGAAAGCTACTGGATACTCCGGGGCTGGCGAAATAATCATGCGAGTACCATCTTAATGGGGCTCGTAGGTGTCTGCATTGCGCTAGGCGCCCTTGGTTTGTATTTATGGCTAACATGACGGGGCAAATATACCCGCACCAAACCATTTGGATAATTGCGTATTTACCTGACACTCATTCCTTAGCTCAGAATATCTGGAAAGGGGCATTCTTTCTTGTTAAGCCATTGTTTAGATAACCGGCGACTGCAGGACCGAAATGGCCTTGGTTCCAGACCTTGATCTGTCGTTTAAACAAGCGCTGACTTTACGTCCGGAACGGGCCGAAACTGACCCTGGACGAATGAACTGAAGTGCAGCACTAGAATGCCATGGTAGGAGGTCGCTGAACAACAGCGCGGTCCGATGCCGTGGGTACTTGCATACAGGCGGGTAATACGTCTGTATCAGTGCCATCCCGGTGAACACCGCTACACGCTGTCTCAGGCGGCGCTACCGAGCCAGAAGCTCATGTCCTTGTCGAGGAATTCGTGCCAGGACATGTAGTGCGAGCCGTCGCAGGAGAAGGTCAGGCTGATCATGCCGTTGAAGATGTTGATCGAGGCCGAGCGCAGGTACAGCGTTTCATCGGCCGTGCGCAGCTGGCGCATGCCGCGCAGGATGCTGCCGATCTTCTGCTGCGGAATCAGCGCATCCGTCGGCCAGAGACGGCGCGGGTAGAGCATGCAGATATCAGGGTCACTGAGCGCCTCGTGGTCGAGGATGCGGTAGCGGTACGGATCTTCCATGAACCACACGGTGGCGCGGCTGCTGGAGAAGTGGATCACGGCCTGGAACAGGCCTCGCTCGGTGAACAGTTCCTCGAATATGGCCATGGCCGGTTCCAT
>JBATJF010000406.1:0-3781 GCA_049668345.1 Gammaproteobacteria bacterium | reverse complement strand
CTTTGCGCCGGGCGACCGCGTCGGGGTCGGCTGGATCCATCATTCCTCGGGGGGCAGTGACGAGAACCTGAGCCCCGGGTTCATCGCGACCGGGCGTGACTGCAACGGCGGCTATGCCGAGTACCTCACCGTGCCGGAGGCCTATGCCTGCCCGATACCGGACGTGTTTTCCGATGCCGAGGCCGCGCCGCTGCTGTGTGCCGGCAGCGTGGGCTACCGGTCCCTGAAACTCGCCGGGCTGGTGAACGGGGCGCCGCTGGGCCTGACCGGGTTCGGCGGTTCGGCGCACATCGTGCTGCAGCTGGCGCGGCACCTGTATCCGGCATCGAAGGTGTACGTGTTCGCGCGCGATGCCGCGGCACGTGATTTTGCCATGGAGCTGGGCGCGACATGGGCCGGCGCGACCGAGGCGCGTGCGCCGCAGCCGCTGCAGGCCATTATCGACACCACGCCGGCGTGGAAGCCGGTGGTGGAGGCGCTTGCCAACCTGCGCCCGGGCGGCCGCCTGGTCATCAATGCCATCCGCAAGGAAGCCGGCGACCAGGATTACCTGCTGCGGCTGCGCTACCACGAACACCTGTGGATGGAGAAGGAGATCAAGTCGGTGGCGAATGTCACGCACCAGGATATCGCCGAATTCCTGCCGATCGCCGCACGTATCCCGATCCGTCCGGTGGTGCAGACCTATCCGCTGGAGGAGGCCAATCGTGCGCTGTGCGAGCTGAAGCGGGAACCGGTGCGCGGTGCGAAGGTGCTGTTGATGGCGCGGGGTGGTGCGATATCCGCGGACAGGGAGGTTTGACCGCTCGCGTGAATATTGCCGCAGCTTCTTCCCTGAAAGACAGGAGCCGCGCAACCGTACACCGGCGTTCCTTGAACCCGAATCAGATGTGGCTGTCCGCTTCGAGGATGCGCTGGCAAAGGTCTTCCAGTTCCCTGCACGTCAGCGCCGCCTGTCCGTAGTCCCCGCTGATAATCCGGGCATTCAAGCGGCCAGCGACTTCGGTGATTTCCGGTAATCCCACCGTCCCGCCCGTACCCTTGAGATCATGCGATCTTGACTGTGCCAGCTCCCAGTCTTCCTCGCGTACGGCCGCGGAAAGTTCGTCCATCAGTTGCGGCAGATTCTGCTTGAATCGCTCGACAATGGCCAGAAACGCCGGGCTGTTATAGATTTCGGTGTATTCGTCGTCGTCCTGCTCGCTCATGTCCGGCCGGGTGCCGGTCGTCGCGCCGGCCTCGGGAAGGTACGTGTTCAGTATGTTGTAGAACTGTGTCACGTTGACGGGTTTGACCAGGTAGTCATTGGCGCCTGCCGCAATGCATTTTTCACGGCTCGACACCATGGCATTCGCCGTCAATGAAACGACGGGGCGTGTATAGCCGGACTGCCGTAATACTCTGATCGCTTCCACGCCATCCATGACGGGCATCTGCATATCCATCAGGATCAGGTCGTAGCCACGGGCCAGTGCCATGTCCACGCCCGTGCGCCCGTTGTCGGCAATGTCGATCTTCGCCCCGGTTCTGCGCGCGTACAACGCGATCAACTCCTGGTTATCGGGGTTGTCTTCCACCAGCAGGATGCTGCCGGCAAGCGCTTTTATCGCTGCCGGCTGCTGTGGTGCATGACTGTGTATGCCGGCTTCCTCCATATTATTGATGACGACGGCATTCTCCTGCTTGTTGACCAGTGTCAGTGTAAAGTGACTGCCCCGGCCCTGTTGGCTGACGCAGCTCAGTTTGCCGCCGAGAGCGGTCGCCAGATTGCTGGAAATGGACAGGCCCAGGCCGGTACCGCCGTACTTGCGCGTGGTCGTTGAATCCGCCTGCATGAAGGGTTCGAATACACGATCGACCTCTTCACTCGTCATGCCGATGCCGCTATCGATGACGTCAAAACGAACGGTCCTGAACATGTCATCGCAACTTACATCCACGTGCACGTATCCTGTGTTGGTGAACTTGATGGCATTGCTGCACAGATTGATAAGAATCTGCTTCAGCCGGGTAGGATCGGTCAGGAGCCTGCCGGGCAACGGGAAGTGATAATTGATCCTGAATTCCAGTCCTTTTTCTCTCGCGCTCAGGCCCAGCAGTGACTCAACTTCTTCCAGCATCTGGAAGAGTGAGGTTTCTACCGTTTTATGCTCGATCTGGTTGGCCTCGATTTTCGACAGGTCGAGAATATCGCTGATGATCTGCTGCAGGTGCTTTCCGTTGCGTATGATGGTTGCGGTGAGTTTCTCGCGTTCCTGCGGGTCAGCATCATCGGCCAGCAGGGCCTCCGCAAATCCGATAATGGCGGTCAGCGGCGTGCGGATTTCGTGGCTCATGTTGGACAGAAAATCGCTCTTCGCCTGGCTGGCGGCATCGGCCAGTTCCTTGGCGAGAACGAGCTCGTCCGTGCGCTCCTTCACCCTGGATTCCAGGCTGACATTGAGCCTGCTGATTTCATCCTCGGCCTCCTTGCGTCGTTTCTCCCGGGCGAAGGTATCGAGTGCAAAGTTGATATCCGATGCCATTTGCCTGAGCAGCTCGCGGGCATCCGCATCGAATGCCACGGCGTCTTCGGAGTAGAGGTTGAATGCCCCGATGGTGGAACCGTTAATGCTCAGCGGCAGCGCGGCCGAGGCATGCATGTCGTATCGTTTGCAATGCTCGTGCCAGGGCCTGGTGCGAGGATCATGTTGACAGTCCAGACACCAGACCGGCTGGTTATTGCGGATTGCGGTGCCGGTTGGGCCGTTACCCAGGGGATCATCGGCATTAACCGAGATTGAGATGTCATCCAGGTATTCGGTGCCTTCACCGTATGAGGCAACCGGGACGACCTGCTGGCTGGCCTGATCGACCAATCCGATCCATGCCATTTTGAAACCGCCGTACACCACGGTGTCGTGGCATATCTGCGGGTACAGGTCGTTTTCGTTGCTGCTATGCACAATTGCCTGGTCACAATGGCTCAGGGTGGAGTAGAGCCTGGACAGGCGCTGGATCTTCGCCTCCGATTTCTTGCGCTCGGTAATGTCGTAGCCCAGCGCCACAATGTGCGTGACCTTGCCGGAGCTGTCATGCAATACCGTATTGTGCCAGTCGAGCGTTCGCCGGCTGCCGTCACGTGTCAGCCAGTCGTTTTCGTACCGGGAGGCGATCTCGAGCCTGTTGGCCTTCAGGTTCTCGAAGACCTGTTCGACTGCCGATTGCTGTTCTCTGGGGATGAGCAGGACCCAGACCGGCTGGCCCAGCAGCTCCTCGCGGCGGTAGCCCGTCAGTTCCTCTGTCGCACGGTTGATGTACACGAAGCGCCCCGACCTGTCGAGCACAATGATGACATTGCCGGCGGCTTCCACGACCGCATCGTTCAGATCGCGCTGCTCCCTCAGTTCACTTTCGGCGAGCTTGCGTTCGCTGATGTCGGCATGCGTGCCAATCATGCGCAAGGGTTTTCCGTCATCCGTGAAGTTGATTACCTTTCCCCGGTCGAGTACCCATTGCCAGCCGCCGTCTTTTTTCAGTATGCGATGCTCGTTGTGGTAGTAAGCTGTTTTCCCGTCGAGATGTGCGCGGATGTCCGCCAGTACCTTTTGCGTGTCTTTAGGGTGGATGCGATTAACGCATTCCGAAAAGTGGTTGCCGATATCATTCTCGTTATAACCCAGCATCTCTTTCCAGCGCCGGGAACATTGCAGTTCATCGGTCTGGATATTCCAGTCCCAGACACCTTCGCCGGCGCCTTCCAGTGCGTAACGCCAGCGTTCCTCGCTTTCTGCAAGCTCGC
>JBATJF010000405.1:0-1889 GCA_049668345.1 Gammaproteobacteria bacterium | reverse complement strand
GTACATCGTCCTTCTCCCGGAGCACACAAAAAACGGGCATAAAGGAGAAGGGATGCATTGTTCGTACAGTGATGGGGCAGCAGTGGGACAGACCGCGTTTTTCAAACGCGATGCGATGGGCAGACTTACCTGCTGTAAATTATGAAAAACGCGGTCTGTCCCCTGTAAAAAAGGGCCGCATCATGCGGCCCTTTTTTTACCCGGCGTCCGCGCCGGGTTTCAGAACCGGTAATTGACTGACGCCGCGATGATGTGTACGTCGTAGTCCGGCGTCTCCTCGGCGAGTAGCAGCAGATCGGGGATGCTGTTCGCCTGGAAGTTGTCCAGCGCCCAGTTGTCCGCGCGATAGCGCTCGTACCGGTAGCCCAGTTTCCATGACAGGTCCCTGCGGTAGTGGTACTGCGTCCAGAGTTTCACCGTGCTCAGTGCAGTCTTCAGATCGGGATAGGGAGTGACGGTGCTGTTCGGCACCAGGTTCGCCAGCGCGACCTCGCCGTCAGTGCGGGTATACACGAGGTCGGCGCCGACGTCCCACTTGCTGCGGATACCCGTGATCCGGGTCCCGAGCCCCGCACTGTACACGGTATCATCGAAATCAGCGGTCCAGTCGGGGACGGTCGTGGCCGTTTCGCTGCCGGCCTGGCGTGATTCGATGTCCTCGCGCGTGTACCAGGCATGGGTGGTGACAGCGTCGTGTGGTCGCCACGCGATGTCCAGCATCCAGGTGGGCCGGGTTGCCTCGGTCAGGCCGATGACCGAGTTGTCGTAATCGTCCCTGATGTAATCGGCACTGGCCGTGATATCCACCCGTTCGATGGGCATCACGGTGACCGACGCGCCGGTTATTGTGCGATCCCGGTCCGCGAGGTGGTATTTGCGCAGGGCCGGGTTGTCGCCGGCGGGTGGCTGGTAGTTGCTGCCGTCCCGCGTGCTTGCCTCTGCATGCAGGTCCAGATCCACCTTCTCATGTGGTTCAATCTTCCATTTCGCGAACAGGGTGTTTTCCTCGGTATCCTCGCGTTCCGCATTCTGGTAGTCACGGGACACGGCATCGTACTGGTAGCCGCCGCGCAGGCTCATGGCGGTGTTGATCCGGTAGTTGGCCGACAGGTCGAACTGGTTGCGCGTGTAGCCGAGTGGCCGGTTCTGCACCTGTGGGAAGGCAATTGATACGTCATCGGCAACGATATAGTCATAGATATCTACCGGTGAATCGTTGTCCCGCTCGTCATAGCGGTAGCGGGCATTCATGCGCAATCGGCTCACGGGCCGGCTGCTCAGCGCCAGCTGGGCCGTCGTCACCCACACCTCGGCATCGAAGGAAGTGCGTGGCAGGTCCGTTATCAGGCCGCTGTAGTAATAGGGCAGGAATGCCTGGTCCTGGGTCATGCGCCCCCTGGAGAGAAAGGCCGTGACCTGGCTCTTGTAGGGCAGGGCGTAGCTACCGGTGAGGGACAGCTGGTGATATTCGTTGTCCGGTTCCAGGGACTGTCTGCCAAATCTGTTGGTACCGGGTGCAAAGGGGTCTTCCCAGGTAAGCGCATCCTCGCCATTGTCGAACAGCGAGAGGTGATAACCGATCTCGAACTGTCCCTTGCCCCTGGCATAGTGCAGGGTCACGTCGACCAGGCGGGTGGTGTAGTCGATGGGTTCGGGTAGCAGTGCCGCGGTGGCGTTCGCGAGCAGACCGTTGCCACCGCCGCCGCCACCGCCGCCGCCACCGGAACCGTTGGCGATGACGCTGCCGATCCGGTCGATACCGTCCCTGGTTTCATGGCGGAAGGCGACGTCCAGTTTCCAGTGCCGCCGCGGGATGAAGCTGGCGCCGAGACCGATGCGTTCACGCGTGGTCTCGATATCGAAGGGCAGCAGGGCGCTGTTCAGGGTGG
>JBATJF010000404.1:0-6135 GCA_049668345.1 Gammaproteobacteria bacterium | reverse complement strand
ACCCACTCGATTTGAGGAAGAGCCTCATAATCAAAAACATTGTGCTTGCGAAGCGCTCCTGCCCGATTGGTTACACCTGTGGATAACCGCCCGGTATTGCGTAAGGTTATGCAGCCACGTGCGCCTGATCAGACCTCCGATCGTAACAAGAAGAGATATCGCTCCGTGCTTTCTTTGGCATTTGTTTTCTTTGCCTGGCGCCTTTGCTATTGGTGTAGGAGCGCTTCGCAAGCGCGAGTTTTGCTGGAAAGATGATCGCGGACGCGGTCCGCTCCTACATGTACAAAGCCAATAAGCGCCGGTAGCTCTCCATGCGCCGGGCGCTGATTTCACCCCGCTCAAGGGCGGCATCGATGGCGCAGTCCGGCTCGTCGCGGTGCAGGCAATCCCGGAAGCGGCACTGGCCGAGCCAGGGATAAAACTCGCGGAAGCCCGTGCCGAGCCTGGCGGGGTCGACCTTGCCGAGATGGAAGTCGCGCACGCCGGGTGAATCGATGAGGCTGCCGCCGCCGGGCAGGTGATAGAGCGTGGTGGCAGTGGTGGTGTGCTTGCCCTGGCCGGAAGCCGCCGACAGCCTGCCGGTGGTGATGTCCAGTGCCGGCAGCAGCCGCTTGATCAGCGAGGACTTGCCCACGCCGGACTGTCCGACCAGGATACTGGTCCGTTGTGCAAGCTCTGCGCGGAAGGCCTCGATGCCGGTGTTCTGCCTGGCGCTGGTGAACAGGCAACGGTAGCCGATGGCGCGGTATTCCTCCAGCAGGGCATCGATGTCGCGGCGCACGTCGTCGGTCAGCAGGTCGCACTTGTTGATGACGATGAGCGGCGTGGTGCCGGCCAGTTCGGCGGCGATGGTGTACTTGTCGATCAGGAAACTGTCGAATGCGGGCTCGGTCGCGGCCTCGATGATGACCTGGTCGATGTTGGCTGCCAGCGGCTTGCTGTGGCTGTTGCCGGCGGCGCGTGCCAGCAGCGTGCGGCGCTCGTCGATGGCCTCGACCACGCCGGCGGTATCGCCGCTGCGCAGCCAGCGTACGCGGTCGCCGCACACCGGCGCACCGATGCCGCGCCGCGAGGTGCAGAGAATCAGTTCGCCGGCGGCATCTTCCACCAGCAGGTTCTTGCCGTAGTTGACGATTACCAGACCGTTGCGCGGCAGGGCGTCGGTGCTGTCAGTGCTGGCGGGTGTGGCAGGCTGTGGCGGGGTGTGCTGGCGGGACGACATACCCGTAGTGGATTACGATGCAGCAGGCAGCAACGCGTCGATACGTGCGGCGCAGATGAAATCGTTGTCGGACAGGCCGCCGATCATGTGCGTGCTGTAGCGCACGTGGCAACGCTTGTAGCTGACCTCGATATCGGGATGGTGGTCTTCGCTGTGTGCAACCCAGGCCAGGGCATTGACGAACGCCATGGTCTGGTAATAGTTGTCGAAGGTGCAGGTGCGGCTGATTTCCCTGCCGCCCGCCGCGAGCATCCAGTCGGCATGCAGCCCGGCGAGCAGTTGTTCGGCCTGCGGCCTGTCCAGCGGTGGTGTGTCCCTGGTGCAGGGCTTGCAGTGTCGCTCGAGCAGGCGGGTGCCGGTCATGTGTTACTTGAACTTGTAGAAGGCGTCGTTGAGGTGCGCGACCACGCTCTCGACATCGTCATCGAACCACTGCAGTCCCAGGCTCAGTTCGCAGCGCCTGACCTGGCTACCCAGGCCGGCCAGCGTGGTGACCTTGCGGTCCTGGCGTGTGTACACTTCATCGCCGTGGCAACTCATGCAGTTTTCCTGTTTCAGATCATTGCCATGCGCGGCGTCGGCGGCCATCGCCAGGTTTGCTGTACCTGCCAGTGTCGCGGCTGCCAGCAGTTTTGATAGGGTTTTCATTGCGGATACCTCCGTCGGTTAAGCGTTCATATTAGCGTATATCCGCTCGATACGCACCGGCGCGGGCGGGTGCGAATAGTGCCAGGCGGAATACAGGGGGTCAGGTGTCAGCGTGCTGGCGTTCTCGCGGTACATCTTGACCAGCGCCTGCGCCAGGTCGCTGCCGCTGGACTGCGCCACGGCATAGGCATCGGCCTCGAACTCGTGCTTGCGCGACAGGTACGACAGCAGCGGCTGCAGGATGAAGGTGAACACCGGCAACACCAGCATGAACAGCAGCAGCGCCATCCAGGTCGATGGCTGGGTGACGCCGAGTCCGGTGTAGAACCAGTCCTGCCGCGCCAGCCAGCCGAGCAGCGCCAGTGCCGCCAGGCTCAGCGCCATGGTGGACAGCAGGCGCTTCTGGATGTGTTTCAGCCGGAAGTGGCCGAGTTCATGCGCCAGTACCGCCTCGATTTCGGCAGGCTCCAGTGATTCCAGCAGGGTATCGAAGAACACGATGCGCTTGTTGTTGCCGAAGCCCGTGAAGTAGGCATTGCCATGCCCGGACCGGCGCGAGCCGTCCATGACGAAAATACCCTTGCTGCGGAAGCCGCACTTGTCCATCAGCGCCTGGATGCGCTGTTTCAGGCCGGCATCCTCGAGCGGCGAGAACTTGTTGAACAGCGGCGCGATCACGGCCGGCCAGGCCCAGAACATGACCAGGGTGAAGGTCATCCATACCGCCCAGACGTACAGCCACCACAGCTCGCCCGAGGCCTGCATGATCCACAACGCCAGCGCGATCAGCGGCGCGCCGATGACGACCAGCAGCAGGCCCTGCTTGAGCAGGTCGGTGACGAACAGCGCAGGCGAGGAGCGGTTGAAGCCGAAACGTTCCTCGACCACGAAGGTGTGGTAGATGTCGAAGGGCAGGTCGAGCAGGGATCCGATCACCATCGCACTGAGGATGACGGCAGTGCCGGTCAGTACCGGTGCGAGCGTGGCGCCGCGCCACGCACCGTCGAGCCAGTCCAGGCCGCCGCCGAGTGTCCAGCCCAGCAGTATCAGTGAATCCCAGAGCAGGGCAAGCATGCCGATGCGCGTATTGACGCGGGTGTAGTCCGCGGCCTTGTGGTGATCATCGAGCGGGATGCGGCTGGCGAAGGATTCCGGGACTTTGTCGCGATATTTGCCGACATGCGCCAGTTGCCGGCCGGCCAGCCAGAACCGCAGCGATACCGATACGGCCAGTGCCGCCAGAAAGAGATAGGTGAACGGATTCATGAGGATTGCGCTAAACGGGTTGCCTGCTGGCAGGGTAGCCTCTGCTACAATGCGACTCAACCATTATATTCGAAAGGAAGAAGCATGGCGCAAGATGCGAACAATCTGATCTGGATCGACCTGGAAATGACCGGGCTGGACACGAACAGTGACCGGATCATCGAAATTGCAACCATCGTTACCGATAGTCAGCTGAACATCCTCGCGGAAGGGCCGGTGCTGGCCATTCACCAGCCGGACGAGGTGATGAACGTGATGGACGAATGGAATACCCGGCAGCATGGCCTGTCGGGGCTGACCGAGCGCGTGCGCACCAGTACCTGTGACGAGGCCATGGCCGAACAGCAGACCATTGCTTTCCTGACCGAACACGTGCCGGCCAATACCTCGCCCATGTGCGGCAACAGCATCTGCCAGGACCGGCGATTCATGGCGCGCTGCATGCCCGAGCTGGAACGCTACTTTCACTACCGCAACCTCGACGTCAGCACCCTCAAGGAACTGGCGTCCCGCTGGTCGCCGAATATCGCGAAGGGCTTCAGAAAGGACAGCAGCCATCTGGCGCTGGATGACGCGCGCGACTCGATCCGCGAATTGAAGTATTACCGCGAGTATTTATTCAAGTAGGAGCGCTTCGCAAGCGCGAGCGTTTTTTCGAAAAGACCGCGGACGCGGTCCGCTCGTACGGAGCGTCTAATGGCGCGTAGGAGCGCTTCGCAAGGCCTTTCCCGCACATTCCTGTGCTGCACGGCACTCGTACATCCTGTACATCGCGCGATCTGTACCGGTGCAAAAAATATCGCGGACGCGGTCCGCTCCTACTCCACCGGTAGCGACGGATCGTTGCCCCAGTCCGACCACGAACCCGGATAGCCCCGCGCATGCGGGTAACCCAGGTACTTAAGCACCATCCAGGTATGCGCCGAGCGGTGGTGGGTCTGGCAATAGGCGATGACCTCGCGGTCCGGGGTCGCGCCGACCGCCTGCAGCAGGGCCCTGAGGTCGGCGTCCGGCTTGAAGCGCATGTTGCGTCCTGTATCGATGGCCTGCGTCCAGTCCATGTTGACGGCACCGGGAATATGCCCGGCGCGGTCGGCGAAGCGCTTCGCACCGTTGTATTCATCGGGCGTGCGCACATCCAGCAGACAGACCGCACTGTCACCGAGATGCTGGCGTATATAATCGCGTGTCGCCACCGGAGCGGGATCGCGTTGAGCCTTGAAGGTTTTCGGTACCGGCGTCACGTGTGCCGAATCGACGGGATGCCCCTCGTTGGCCCAGGCATGCAGGCCGCCGTTGAGCAGCGAGTAGCGCGTGTGTCCGGCCGCGGCCAGCGTCCAGAGCAGGCGGCCGGCACGCCCGCCACCCTCGTCGTCATAGGCGACGACATGCGTATCACTGTCGATGCCGATGGCGGAAAACAGTGTCTCCAGCGACGCGTCGTCCGGCAGCAGGCCCATCACCGGCTTCCGTGCGGCGATGATCTGCGGGTAGTCGAGGTGTACGGCACCCGGGACATGCAGCTTGGCGTAGGTGTCGGCCTTGCTCAGGTCGACTATCAGGACATTTTCGTTACCTAATGAACTTTCGAGGGTTTCTGGTTCGATCAGCAGGGGCAGTTCGGCGGCGTTCATGGGCGGGTCTCGGGTAGCAGGGTTGACAGTAGTTCTATCCAGTGTACGACGGGTATGCCGGCAACTCCGGCCATGTGCTGGTAACAGCCGATGTTGGCGGTGGCTATGGTATCCGGCTTGCCCTGCTGCAGGGCGGCCAGCTTGTTGTCGCGCAACTGCGTGGCCAGTTCGCCCTGCAGTATCGAATAGGTGCCGGCCGAACCGCAACACAGGTGTGCGTCCGCGACCGGGGTGAGTGTGTAGCCGAGCCGGCCAAGCATGCCCTCGACCACGCCGTTGATGCGCTGACCATGCTGCAGGGTGCACGGTGAGTGAAAGGCGATGCGTGTCGCCGGTGCAGGCGCGAGTGCGGTCTCGGGTCGTTCGGCGGCGACCGCCTCGCTGAGGTCGCGTGCCAGCGCGCTCACGCGTGCGGCCTTGTCGGCGTAGGCCGGCTCGTCCGCCAGGAGGTGAGCGTAGTCCTTGACCATGGGCGCGCAGCCACTGGCGGTGATAACGATAGCCTCGACACCCTGCTCGATGTGCGGCCACCAGGCATCGATATTGCGTCGCATGAAGGTCAGCGCCTCGGCATGGGCATCGAGGTGGTGGCTGAGGGCGCCGCAGCAGCCGGCATTGCGCGCGATGACCAGGTCGACGCCAAGCGCATTGAACACTGCCCGCGCTGCGCGGTTGATCTGCGGCGCCAGCGCCGGCTGCACGCAGCCATCGAGCAGCAGCATCCTGCGCGTGTGCGGGGTGCCGGCTCGAAAAGCGGTGCCGGGTTGCCTCGCGGGTATGCGGGCCCTGAGTGCCGCCGGCAACAGCGGCCGCAACCACTGTCCGCTGCGCAGCAACGGTGTGAACAGCAGCGGTTGCGTCATCACCTTGCGCAGCGCCAGGCGCAACAGGCGCTGAGGTATCGGGCGCGGTAACGCCTGCGCGGTCAGTGCGCGCCCGGTATCGAGCAGGCGGTGATAGTCGACGCCGGACGGGCAGGTGGTCTCGCAGGCGCGGCAGGTCAGGCAACGGTCGAGGTGCAGGCGCGTTTTCTCCCCGGGTGGTTTGCCCTCCAGCACCTGCTTGATGAGGTAGATGCGCCCGCGCGGGCCGTCCAGTTCGTCGCCGGTGAGCTGGTAGGTCGGGCAGGTGGCGTTGCAGAAACCGCAGTGCACGCAATTGCGCAGGATTTCGTTGGCCTCCTGGCCGGCACGGGTCTGCAGCAGTTCCCTGGATAGTGCGGTTTGCATGAAACAGCAGCTCCCTAAAACGTGGCGTACAGCCGACCCGGGTTGAGGATGCCGGCCGGGTCGAAGGTCTGCTTGAGGCGGCGGTGCAGGGCCAGTAGCGTCGGGGGCAGCGGCTGAAAGATGTCATCATCCGCTG
>JBATJF010000403.1:0-9973 GCA_049668345.1 Gammaproteobacteria bacterium | reverse complement strand
CCTCGGCATAGCCCAGCGCCTGCGCCTCCTTCAGCACGTCATCGAAATCGCGGCCCTTGTCGCGCATCTCGGTCAGGATGAAGTTGCCGGTGCCGTTGATGATGCCGGCGAGCCACATGATCTGGTTTGCCGCCAGCCCCTCGCGGATGGCCTTGATGATCGGGATGCCGCCGGCGACCGCGGCCTCGAAGGCCACCATCACGCCCTGCTCCTGCGCGGCGGCGAAAATCTCGTTGCCATGTTTCGCGATCAGCGCCTTGTTCGCGGTGACCACGTGCTTGCCATTGGCGATCGCCTTCAGTACCAGTTCCCGCGCCGGCTCGTAGCCTCCGATCAGTTCCACGATAATCTGGATATCGGGGTTGTCCACCACGGCAAAGGCATCGTCGGTGACCTTGATCCTGTCCAGGCCCGGCAGGCGCCCGGGGTCGTAGTCGCGCGCCGCGGCATGCGTGATGCGGATGCCGCGCCCGGCACGCCGGGTGATTTCATCCGCGTTGCGATTGAGCACGTTGAACGTACCCCCGCCCACTGTGCCCAGGCCCAGCAGGCCAACATTCACCGGTTTCACTGATTATCCTCCAGAGACTTGCGCGGCCTGGCCCAGGTCGCGGCGGAACATGTCCTTGATGCAGCGGATCGCCTGGCGCGTGCGATGCAGGTTCTCGATCAGACCGAAGCGCACGAATTCATCGCCGTATTCGCCGAAGCCGATGCCGGGCGAGACGGCCACCTTGGCCTCGCCCAGCAGTTTCTTGGAAAACTCCAGCGAGCCCATGGCACGATAGGCCTCGGGGATGCGCGCCCAGACGAACATGGTCGCCTTCGGTCTCTCCACCGGCCAGCCCAGCGCATTGAGCCCGTCGCACAGCACGTCGCGACGCTCTTCGTACATGTCGGAAATTTCGCGCACGCAATCCTGCGGCCCTTCCAGCGCAGCAATCGCCGCTACCTGGATGGGCGTGAACATGCCGTAATCGAGATAGGACTTGATACGTGCCAGCGCGGCGACCAGCGTTTCATTGCCGCACATGAAGCCGACCCGCCAGCCCGGCATGTTGTAGCTCTTGGACAGCGAGAAGAATTCCACAGCGACATCTTTCGCACCCTCGACCTGCAGGATGGAGGGTGCCTTGTAGCCATCGAACACCAGGTCGGCATAGGCGAGGTCCTGGATCACCCAGATTTCGTTTTCGCGGGCTATCGCGACGACCTTTTCGAAGAAATCCAGCTCGACGCACTGCGTGGTCGGGTTGCCGGGAAAATTCAGCACCAGCATCTTCGGTTTCGGCCAGGAGTCCTTGATGGCCTTCTCCAGTTCCTCGAAGAAGTCATCCAGCTTCGGGCCGAGCGGCACATGGCGGATATCCGCCCCGGCAATGGCAAAGCCGTAAGGGTGAATCGGATAGGCGGGGTTAGGCACCAGCACGGCATCGCCGGGACCGACGGTGGCCAGCGCCAGGTGCGCCAGGCCCTCCTTGGAACCGATGGTGACGATGGCGTTGCGCTCCGGGTCGAGGTCCACGTCGTAGCGCCGCTTGTACCAGTCACAGATCGCCTTGCGCAGGCGCGGGATGCCGCGCGACAGCGAGTAGCGGTGGGTGTCGCCGCGCTGTGCCGTCTCGATCAGCTTGTCGACGATGTGCTGCGGCGTGGGCTGGTCCGGATTACCCATGCCGAAATCGATGATATCCTCGCCACGCGCGCGCGCCTGCGCCTTCAACTCATTGACAATATTGAAAACGTAAGGTGGCAGCCGCTTGATGCGGGCGAATTCATTTATCACGCGGGTAACCGGTTATTTCCTTGTTAATGAAGTAATTACTGCACTCTTTTGAGAGTGCCTACGGTACTCAAAAGCGCGTGGGGAAACAAGAGGCTCCAGGGGAGAGAGTCGATTGATTTGGCATCGCGGGGTCAGAGTCAGTTGATTTTGCTGGAGACTCGTTCAATGACACCCGTCGACTGCAAATCATCTGACTCTGACCCCAGTGATTCCACCATGCTATCGTTGCCGCATGCGCTTCAACCAGGACACCGGCGGCGGCAACGGCATCCGCTACTACAGCGAGCAGGGCATCGTCATCAATGACCGGCTCATCAGCACCAGCGTGCTGGTCACGGCCGGACAGGTCGAAGCCTGGCCGCCCGGCAGCCTCGCCGACCTGGAGGAGCGGCACCTCGAGCTGCTCGTCGCCCATCAGCCCGGCATTATCATCCTCGGCACCGGCACGACCATCGCCTTCCCTGCCCCACGGCTGCTGGCCAGTATCCAGCGCCGCGGCATCGGCATCGAGGTCATGGCGAACGACGCCGCCATCCGCACCTTCAACGTACTGCTCTCGGAAGACCGCAAGGTATTGCTGGCGCTGCTGCAGGGATAGCGAGGCAGGATGCGGTGCGCCCGCGAACCTTGTCAGGGGTGTCCGCGGCGATTGAAGTCCCGGTGAGAGTGTCCTGAACAACGCCCGGGCAAGCTCAATCGGCGCTGACCCCGCGACGCGCACCCGATAGCATGCTGCACGGTTTACGCTACAATGGCGCCCTTTCTGGCAACACCGGACTATCAACATGGAACACACTTTTGAAAGGCTCATGTACGCCAGTCGCTGGATCCTGGCGCCGATCTACCTGGGACTGAGCATCGCCCTGCTGCTGCTCGGCATCAAGTTTTTCCAGGAGGCACTGCACACACTGCCGCACGTGCTGGAGCTCAAGGAGGCTGACCTGGTGCTGGTGACGCTGTCGCTGGTGGACATCGCGCTGGTTGGCGGCCTGCTGGTGATGGTGATGCTGAGCGGTTACGAAAACTTCGTCTCGCGCATCGATGTTGCGGATGATACCGAGAAACTCTCCTGGCTGGGAAAACTGGACTCCGGCTCACTCAAGCAGAAGGTCGCCGCCTCGATCGTCGCCATCTCCTCCATCCATCTGCTGAAGGCCTTCATGAATGCGCAGAACATCAGCAACGACAAGCTGATGTGGTTCGTGATCATTCACCTGACCTTCGTGCTGTCCGCGCTCGGCATGGCACTGGTGGACCGCATGAACCAGAACACGCATTAAGACGCAGGAAAAGAGCATGCCACGGAGTGCACAGGGGACACAAAGAACTGCATATTTACACGGGGCAACGGGTATAGTCGCCAGACCAGGCAACAGCCATGGATTTCTCAAATCAGGGAATACATCACACAGTGCTCGCACTGTTTCTGCTCCACTTGACCCAGTCCACGGTATAAATCCATATGACAATGCGCCTTCCGGAATCCCGCCATCTCATTCGCACGCCTGTGCCGTCTCTGTCACTACGAGCACTGCTGAACACCGCATGCATCTGCGTCCTCGCCAGTCTGCTGGCCGCCTGCGGCGGCTCCTCCGGCTCGGCGGTATCTGACAGCCCCCCCGTCCAGAACAGCGGGGGTTCCGTACAGGCCCCGCCCGCATCCGGCCCCGGCACCCCGCCCCCGTCAACCGGCGGCAGTGCATCGTACAACCTGGGCAGCACACCCCAGGCAGTCATAGACCAGTGCATGACGAATGAAGACAAGGAGATGCTGACACAGGTGAACGATGCCAGGTCCCGGACACGAAATTGCGGCAGCGTAACCTACCCGGCCACTGCCGCGTTGAGCTGGCATTGCACGCTGGAGGACGTGGCCTATGGACACAGCCGCGACATGGGTGATTACAACTTCTTCAGCCATACCGGATCGGATGGCTTGACGGTAGCCGACCGGGTCAGCAACGCCGGCTACAACTGGACTGCCGTGGGCGAGAACATCGCCGCCGGCCAGCAGACTGTCACCGCGGTGATGACGGCCTGGCTGAACAGCCCCGGCCATTGCGCAAACATCATGCGCTCGACGTACACGGAATTCGGCGCGGCGAGCTACCTTGTCACCGGCTCCGATTACCCGATTTACTGGACCCAGGTATTCGCCAGACCATAGTACAGAGGCTGATACCTATCATGCCACGGACAAACTGCCAGCGGGGACACGGGGAACAACCTGTTCTCCGGCATGGCCGGGCCAGATTTGCACAGCGAAACCCGGGTTAACCCGATCCTGCCGCGGCTCTCTCTCACTCATCACCGTCAGGAGCGAGCCGGTCAAGCCGCGCCTTGAGCGCTGCCACCTCGTCGCGCAACGCGTCGAACTGCTGCTCAAGCCGTTCCACGCGGTCAGTCTCCATGCCGGTCCCGGCCGTTCCCGCACCGCCCGGCGCCACAGTCTCGCGGATATCCGGCTCACCGCCAAACAGGTGCACAAAGCGGGCCTCGCGCTTGCCCGGTTCGCGGGGAAGCTGTGCCACTAAGGGACCATCGCCCCGCCGCATGAGCTGATCGAGCACAGACTCGACCTCGTGAATGTCCTGGAACTTGCATAACCGTTCGGCACGGGTGCGCAGTTCGCCCGGCGTCTGGGGCCCGCGCAACAGCAGCACGCACACGATGCCGAGCTCCTGCTCTGAGAGCTTCAGCGTACCGAACTCGGTATTGCAGAAGCGGTGCTGATACTTTGTGACGCGACTGCCGAAACCGCTCTTCTCGCTGACATAGTGTTTCCTGATCAGGGTGTCGATGGTGTCCTGCACCGTCGTTTCGTCGAGTTGCAGCACCGGGTCGCGATTGGTCTTCTGGTTGCAGGCACTGGTGAGTGCATTGAGCGATAGCGGGTAGTGTTCCGGGGTGGTGCGCTGCTTTTCAAGCAGGCAACCGATCACGCGGGCCTCATAGGGTGTCAAGCTGATGTCCACGAACGTTCTCCAGTCTCTCAGGCAGATCAATATATCAAGAAAAAAGGGCGGTTACATTTATCGTCGGGTCATCCCGGCCTGGATATATACGAAATTGTTTCCAGCCCCTTTTTCTATCCTGTCCGCCATAGGAAAAGGGCTCTCCCTCGAATCGTGTGGGTAAATTTCCGGTGCAGGGCCGAATTCATTCGGCCAACAGCTGGTTCGTGAATGGTCGAATGAATTCGACCCTGCAGGAGACAAGGAGGTCATCCTGTCCTGTGACGCATTGCCCGGGGGCGCATTCCCTGCACCATCAAGTCCGGTGCATCACCACGCTTACCCGTGGTCGTCATCCTTTATTCACGGATATCACCGCAGCATGCCTGCCCGGATGAAACACCGCTGGTCGAATGAATTCGACCCTACAGGTTTTGTTGTGCAGGGCCGAATTCATTCGGCCAACAACCTTGCCAGTAGAAGGAATGCATCTCGTCTGAATTGATGTGTTACCCACTCAATCAGGGGAAGATCCAGGAAACGCAGCGACTTCCCCGTCCGGAATATCATCACCCCAGCACTCCACCTGGTTCAATGCACCATCTTCCCTGAACACCACGACAGCACAGCCTGAGCGCGATTGCAGGCGAAAAGGTCGCGTATTCCAGCCTTTAAAAATCACGGCGCCGTTGACTGCCAGCCGGGTCGGCTTGCCATGCCTGTCCTGACCCGGCATCTACCGTTCCCGGCTGAGCCAGCCCTTGCTCCCGGCCAGCCTCGAATACCAGACCAGGAACGCCGCCACCACCAGCGGCATCAGGATCATCATGAATCGCTCGAAGGGGCTGAAGTCGATGGCCGAACGGGCAACGCCAAGAGTATGGATCATTGTCACGATCACGCCAAGCAGCGACGCGACAAACAAATAATACGCAATCGACTTTCTGCGCAGAAGCAGAAGTCAGCCAAGCACACCGCCAAAACGGCTATCGCGAAACCTCCCGTGGCCCATGCGGGTCGGCCTTCGATGATCGCGCGATGTGTCTCGGGAAACGAGGCGAGTGCGTCCGGATTCATCTGCACGAAATAATTCATGACGCCCATTACATTCCACACCGGCGCGACAACGCCGATCGCCGGGAAACTCCAGTGAACACCGCCACCGGCTTCATCGTTCATAACACCCCCTGTTGCGTGTCATTCTTTTATCCGGGCAGCATGCGTGACAGGATTTTCCGCCCGGCAGGCCTCGATAATGCGATGAGCAGATTCCGGCTCTCATTTCCTGAAATCCTGAATTACTGCACTGCACAAAGACATAACCACTGCCAGGTGGAGCAGACAGATCCGCAAACACCTTGCACATCCGTAGTTTGATGAGTTCTGTGCCTCGCGGCACGGGTGATGATTTCCATCGAAAATGCACCGGTTCATGACCCGTTGAACACGTTGACTTCCCGTTTTCTCCCTGCGCCATCGCGTCCTGGCACGAGACGATTATTTCAGCAGCGACTCGAACGAGATCCCTTCCTGCTCCAGTATCTTCTTGAGTTTCTTCAGCGCGTCCATCTGGATCTGCCGCACGCGCTCGCGCGTGACGCCGATCTCCGCGCCGACCTCTTCCAGGGTGGAGACCGAGTAGCCATGCAGTCCGAAGCGGCGCTCCACCACCTCGCGCTGCTTGTCGCTGAGCTGCGCCAGGCAGTCCTCGATATTGACGTGGATATCCTCGTCGGCGATCGAGTCCGACGGGTCCGCCGCCTGATCGTCGGCGATGGTGTCGAGCAGCGTGCGTGACGGGTCGTTGAGAATACTGCTGTCGGTCGAGGCGATGCGTTCATTGAGGCCCAGCATGTTCTCGACATCCTCGATCGGCTTGTGCAGCAGGTCTGCGATTTCCTCGGCACTCGGTTCGTGGTCGAGCTTCTGCGCCAGGCTGCGCGCGGCACGCAGGTAGGTATTGATTTCCTTGATGACGTGGATCGGCAGGCGGATAGTGCGCGTCTGGTTCATGATGGCGCGCTCGATGGTCTGGCGGATCCACCAGGTCGCGTAGGTGGAAAAGCGAAAGCCGCGCTCGGGATCGAATTTTTCCACCGCGCGGATCAGGCCGAGATTGCCCTCCTCGATCAGGTCGAGAAACGCCAGCCCGCGGTTGGTGTAGCGGCGCGCGATCTTGACCACCAGCCGCAGGTTGCTTTCGATCATGCGCTTGCGCGCTGCCTCGTCGCCGCATTGCGCCAGGCGCGAAAAGCTGACCTCCTCCTCCGCTGTCAGCAAGGGCGAGGCGCCGATCTCGTTGAGGTACAGACGGGTGGGATCGTGACTGTCGCTGGTGTGACGCTTGACCGGAATACGCTTCGGTTCTTCCGGCACGCGCTGCCCGTCGACCGCCTCGTTCGGGTCGTCGGCCTGCGTGTCGTCAATGCCCTTGCGTCTGGCCACTGGCATTACCGCCGTGTGTGTTGCTCCCCGTCGGCCCGCTGCGTGCGGGTACCCGGGCGATCGGTCAGGATTATTGTCTTGGCAGGTATTGCACGGGATCGACCGGTTTGCCGTCCTTGCGGATCTCGAAATAGAGCGCGGTGCGGTTGGTGCCGCTGCTGCCCATCTTTGCGATCAGCTGCCCCGCCCTGACATGATCACCTTCCGCAACAAGCAGCTTGCTGTTGTGCCCGTAGGCACTCAGCAGGCTTTCGTTGTGTTTGATGATAATAAGCCTGCCATAGCCGACAAGTCCACTGCCGGTATAGACCACCTTTCCGCCGGCGGCTGCGCTGACCGGCTGACCGTGGTGCCCGCTGATATCTATGCCTTTTTTCCCATTGGCATTTTCCTGGTAGCCGCGCAGCAGCTTGCCGCGCGTGGGCCATTGCCACTTGCCGTCATAGTCAGATGGATCGGTGAGGCGGGCGGTGGCCGGCACGGGCTCACTGGCCGGTTTTTCCTGGCCCGGGGTCGCGGGCGCCGCTATCGGCTGTGGCAACGGCTTTGCCTTGAGCGGCGCCGGGCGTGCCAGCGGTGCGGCCTGCGGTGCAGTCCGTGCCACGGCCTGCTGCGCCTGCCCGCCCCTGACCTGCAGGCGTTGCCCCGGATAAATGGTATAGGGCGCACGCATGCGGTTGAGCTGCGCCAGTTCTTCCGTTTTCAGACCGTGCTGCCAGGCAATCGAATACAGTGTGTCGCCACGTTGCACCGTGTAACTGCCCGTGGGCGCGTTGCGCTGCGGGATGGACGCGCCCGGGTGCCGCATGATCCTGGCGTCTGGCTCGGGTGTGGTACCGCGCGAATAGATTGGCGCCCTGGCGGTATTGCTACAGGCGGACAGGACAACAGTTAACAGGCAGAACGGCAGGATGTAATTCCGCAACGGCATCAGTTTCTGAAATAGAAATACGCGGCGACGGCGAGTACGACCACCAGCCAGCCCAGCCATTCGACCCAGTGGCGCAGTTTAGCCTCCATGCGCGGCCCGCCCCAGGCCATCAGGCCGGACACCAGGAAAAAGCGTCCGCCACGACCGATCAGCGAGCCGAGCGCGAACAGCGGCAGGTTCATGCCCAGCGTGCCGGCGGCGATGGTGAACACCTTGTAGGGAATGGGCGAGAAACCGGCGACCAGGATGGCCCAGAAGCCCCAGCGCTCGAACCATTCGCGTGCATGCTGGTATTTCCCCCAGTAGGCAGACTCCTGCAGCCAGGGCTGGATCAGCTCGAAAAAATACGCGCCGATCAGGTAGCCGAACAGACCGCCGGCGACGGAGGCGACCGTGGTCAGCATGGCATAGCGCATCGCGTGCTGTGGCCGCGCCATGCTCATCGGCGCGAGCATCACGTCCGGCGGAATCGGAAAGAACGAGGATTCGGCGAAGCTCAGCCCGGACAGATACCAGACGGCATGGCGGTGACGCGACCACTGCATCGTTTTGTCGTACAACCAGGTAAATATGCGCATCAGGCCTGTCCGCCGAGTAGTGGTACGAAGATTACCGGATCGAGGTCTTCCCGTTCAAATCCCCCGCCGCGGCGTGTCACCAGAGTCAGGGTCTGGCCGTTGCGGCCGCCCACCGGGATCACCAGGCGTCCACCCCTGGGCGACAGCTGCTCCAGCAGCGCGCGGGGTATCTGTTCCGCTGCAGCCGTGGTGATGATGGCATCATAGGGTGCAAATGCCGGCAGGCCCTCGGTGCCGTCGGAATAGCTGGCGCGGATATTGCGCAGGCCGAGTTTGCGAAAGCGCTGGCGCACCTGCCGGGCCAGCGGCTCGATGCGCTCCACCGTGTAGACCTTTGGCACCAGCGCGGCCAGCACGGCGGCCTGGTAGCCGGAGCCGGTGCCGATCTCCAGCACCGTCTGCGGGTCGTTGCAAATGACGAGGTCCGTCATGGCCGCAACCACGAAGGGCTGCGAAATGGTCTGGTTGTAACCGATCGGCAGGGCGGTATCTTCGTAGGCACGGCTCGCCAGTGCCTCATCCACGAACAGGTGACGCGGCGTGGCACGGATCACTTCCAGCACGCGTTCGTTGCGGATGCCCTCCGCGCGCAGCCGTTCGACCAGTCGGTCGCGGGTGCGCTGCGAGGTCATGCCGATGCCGCGATCCGGATTGATCATCGCGGCGGTGCTCAGTCTGCCAGCCAGCTGGCCAGCTTGTCCATGGCTGCGTAGCGCGTCAGGTCGACATCCAGGGGTGTGACGGACACGTAGCCGGAGCGCACGGCATGGAAGTCTGTGCCCGGCCCGGCATCCTGCTCGCTGCCGGCCGGGCCCACCCAGTACACCGTGCGCCCGCGCGGGTCGTTCATCTTCACCACCGGCTCCGACTTGTGACGGTGTCCGAGTCGCGTGGCCTGCATGCCGCGCAGCCCGTCCCAGGACACGTCCGGCACGTTGATATTGAGAATGGTATCCGCCGGCAGCGTGCCGGCGGAAACGCGCTGCACCAGTTCGAGTGCGACACGCGCAGCGGTCTCGTAGTGGGTGGGCTGATCGCCGGCCAGCGAGATCGCCAGCGCCGGCGATCCCAGGAAGCGGCCTTCCATGGCAGCGGCCACGGTGCCGGAGTACAGCACGTCATCACCAAGATTGGCCCCGGCATTGATCCCGGCCACCACCATGTCAGGCTCTCTTTCGAGCAGGCCGGTGATCGCAAGGTGCACGCAGTCCGTGGGCGTACCGTCGACATAGGTATAGCCGTTCGCGCCGGTACGGGCGCGAATCGGACTGTCCAGTGT
>JBATJF010000402.1:0-3091 GCA_049668345.1 Gammaproteobacteria bacterium | reverse complement strand
CTGCTTCGTAGTAATCAAGTTCCCTGAGAAACACGTCACGGTCGATGGGTGCAAGAATCTCGTCGACGAGGCTGTTCATCGGGCGTGCCGCCAGATCACCTGCCTCTGCGGATTTCCAGGGTACGATATGCAAGGCCTTGGGCAGTTCCTGGTTGCCGGTGATGGTGGTGCCTTCCAGATCCAGCCTGTCGGCGGCATTTGCGCAGGACCCTGGGAGTACATGCCCTAGCAGGATGGCAATAACTGTCAAACAGGCAGTGTGTTTCATCGTTTTTCTCCGGTAGCGACATTGACCTGGCTGGCTTGCTCTCGCAGTGCATCAATCCATGCAAACAGCTGTTTGTCATCCGACTGCGTCAGTTGCTGATATCGCTCGTAGTGGAACAGCGCTTGCGCCGGATTAGGCAGGTAACGGTCGTAGAGAACGCCGAGGTTCCAGTGGATATCCTCATTGTTCGGGTTGATTTTCAGCCCCTCGTTGTATACTGCGGCGGCTGCTTCCAGTCGCCCGCTACGACGGTAAATGATGCCCAGCTCGTTATAGGCAACAACCTGGCTGGCATCGGCCTCGATGGCTTTATCGAATGCAAGCTCTGCACCTGCGATATCGCCGATCTTGGAGCGTGCAATACCGAGATTCGTCCACGGACCTGATAGGCGTGGATCACTTGCAGTGATTGCGTCGAGTTTTTCCGTGGCGGGGTACCAGTCGCCGGCTTTCATAAGCTGCAAGGCGGCCTGAAATTCGCCTTCAACATCTGTGATTGTTTTGGTCGTGGTAACCGGTGTATCAAATCCGGTAGACAAGGCCTGTTCACGCGGTGTGCTGGCACAACCGCCCAGCGCAATCAGAAGCATGAAAACTGTTGCATTAACGCAGTGATGCGACATAGTCTGTGCTCCTTTCCTGCTTCGCGTACTTGCCCGGGACCAGCCGAGCCAGCTCATGCAGACTCTTCTCGATCCATGCGTCAAACATGCCTGACTCGATACGGACTGCATTGGTTTCATGCAATGCAATGGCCTGCTCTTCGAACGGATAGGCCTGGTCCTCCAGCAGGATGCTGTATTCTTCCAGTGCCTCTGCATTGAGGTTCTTCGGACGCTCGGATTCCATCAGTGATCTGCCAAGATGCATGTACAGTTGTGCGGTATGGTAGGCGGCTGCCGTGGTAACTATGGCCACGTCATAGGCGGCGGCCTGTTCATACTGTGCCAGGGTCGCTTCCAGCAGGCGTTTCTTGCTTGCCAGCGTCTTGTTCAGCGGAAGCTTCAGTGCAACAGCCTGGTACTGGGCGTTCTGTGCATCGGCCAGTGTCAGACGTGCGTGTGCGGCGAGATAGCGTGTGCGATCGGTGCGGTTGTTGCCGGCCTGCGCATCGGCGGTGATAATTGCCTGCAGCCACTGGTGCCATTGCCGTGCATCTCCGAGCGCCTTGTATTCGTCTGCTACGCGTTGCCGTGCCTCGATGGCGGTCGCTACCGGCTGAGGGAATTGCTGGATATAGTAGACATAGATTGCTGTCGACTGATCGCTTCGCCCGGCCCTGGCATACAGCTCGGCAGCCTGCCACAGGGCGTCACTGCGCAGCTGCGCATCAGCGTCGCTGCGTCCGATACGCTCGAATTCCTGCGCGGCCTGAAGCGGACGGGCGCTGGCAAGATAGGCCGTCGCCAGTCGCCGCGTCACTTCCTCCTGGCGGGGATCGTCCGGATAAGTGCTGCGGAACTGCTCGAGAGTGCTGGCTGCAGCGCCGAATTCATTCAGGCGCATCAGCCCGGCTGCGGCATCATATTCCGCAGTGGCAACGATGCTCGCTGTGGGTGCGGCATTCCGCACACGCTGGAAATGTCCAACTGCGGCGCGGGTGTCGCCGGCCGATTGCGCAGCTTCACCCTGTTTGTAAATGGATGCTGCAAGCCTCTCTGTTAATTGATTAATATCAGTGTTGTTTGCAGCCGTTCGCACGAGCACCTGCTGGTAGGCCTGCTCGGCGTGCAGGAAGTCCTGCAAGTCAAAGTAGGCATGTGCCTGGACCGTCCAGCTTACCCGTTGCTGATCCCGGGTGGCGCTGGCATCGTCGATAACCAGCTGCGCCACCTGTATGGCACGCGTGTTCTCGTTGATCGCCAGTAACTGTTCCGCGGACCGGGTCAGTACAGCCAGGGATTGTGGATGGCTGGGGAAGCTGGCAGCGAAGCGAAGCGCATTCTCTATGGACTCACGGTGCCATGCAGCCTGATCAGCTCCGGAGAGTCGCGCCTCTTCCCTGCCATAGGCGAGCACCGAGGCATAGCCGGCCTCGGCAGCCTTGTCATGATCACCGTAATCATATGCGGTGCGCACGAATTCCATGCTGGCTTCCCGGTAGTTGCCCGACTCGTCGAGCAATTCAGCCAGCAAAAAGTTCATCCCTGCTGCTTCGGGATCACTGGCAAACGAACCGAGCCAGGTGCGATACCAGTGCGTGGCTTCGGCGTAATCCTCCTGCTTGCGGGATTGTTGTGCCTGGGCATGATAGTGTCGCGACAGATCGGTCATCGTGACCTTGAGGAAGCCCAGTACCTGACCTGCTTCGGCCGTATCGTGATGCTGCCAGTATTCGCCCTGCAGATTGTAGCGATCGACGAAATCCTTCTTGCCCTGTAATACCAGTGAGGGGAATTTTCCGGCCTGGTAGGCGTCGATTACACGCATTTGGAAGGCAGGCGCCTGGCGGTGAATCAGGTTGTTCGAGACGAATGCCCCGAATGTCTCGGCGGCATCGGTGTATCGTTCCTTGTCCAGATACAGCTTGCCCAGGTGGTCATACACGACATCTTCGTAGTGACGTGTGCCATGCTCTGCATAGTATGCCGCTACTGAGCGGGCGCCCTCTTCATAGGAGAAGCTCAGGCTCATTACACGCAAGGTGTCCTCCACCATTTCCCTCTCCGCGCGTTCAAGCCCGGCCAGCCTGTCATTGTCATCCAGATTGTTTGCGAGTTTGCGGTCAAGCAGGTCGGAAAAGGCGTCGAGTCCTTCGGTAAACAACCCCTGCTAGAAAAAACACCAACCCAGCTTGTAGATTGACTGCTGAAAGAACGGATT
>JBATJF010000401.1:0-2679 GCA_049668345.1 Gammaproteobacteria bacterium | reverse complement strand
GGGCCTCGCGCTCCATGATTTCAGCGATGTCGTCGCCGCGCATGGACAGCGCGGCGAAGCTGAAGATGATCGCGATCAGAACCATCACCACCATCAGTTCCAGCAAGGTGAAACCGGCCGGTCGCCGGGCGGGCGCGGCAGTCATCGAACCGGAATGCCTGGGGATAGTGGCCCGGACATGCTCCTGTTATTGCAGATTCCAGTTGCCGATATCGTCGTCACTGGGCTGCTGATCGGGGCCGAGCGAGAAGATATCGATCGTGCCGTGTTCGCCGGGACTCAGGAAAAGGTAGGGGTGCTGCCAGGGATCCAGCGGCAGGCGGTCCACGTAGCCCCCGTCCTTCCAGTTTGCCGGCTCCGGCGAGGCGGGTTTTTCAACCAGCGCCTCGAGCCCCTGGTCGGTCGTCGGGTAGACGTAATTGTCCAGCTTGTAGAGATTCAGCGCAGCCTCCAGGGAGCGGATATCCTGGCGTGCCTTGGTAATGCGCGCCTGATCCGGACGGTCCATGACCTTCGGCACCAGAATCGCCGCGAGAATACCGAGGATCACGACGACCACCATGACCTCGATAAGGGTGAAACCGGATTGCCTGACGGTAGAGTGCTTCATGAGTAAGCCCTTGCTTGCTTGATTGACGGACACCTGGCGTGGGGCCGGGTACATGCCGGCTATTTTAGCCCGAATCCCGCACCGGGCGGCAGTGGATCGTCGCGCTGTTTCGAGACCAAGGAAAATTTTCGGGTAAAGCCGGAATACCGCCGCTGCTTCGGGAGCTGCCCGTCCCGACGGGATAACCCGGCCAGCGCGGCGCCTGGCGAAAAATGAGACAGCCCGCCTGCGAACAGGTTGCATGATATTCGGGGACGGACGGCCGGGAACCGCGACCGGTTCACAACCGGGGCATCATGATCCGGACAGGTGCTCCTGGTTGACTGCCAGCTGGTTGCGGACCTTCAGGGCATACAGGTGGCGCTCTGCATCCACCAGGTGCTGCCCCCAGTGCACGCGGTAGCTGGAGCGCCAGGCCTGCGCGGCCCGCTGCGGCCAGACCTCGTCCAGCAAATCGCGCCCGTAGCGCAGGTCGAAGTAGATATCGGTAAGATCGTCAGCCAGGCTGCCGGACATGTGCATCTCTTCCGGCGCGGCGTCGAACTCCAGCCAGTAGCTGTCGCGCTCGCCCAGCACCTTGCGCAGGTGACTGTAGAGCTCGAAGCGTGCATCGAGGTCGGTCTCGTACAGCGGGATGTCACCGGTGTCGAAGGCATTCAATGCAGTGACGGCGGCATGCAGGCGCGGCATCAGCTGAAACAGCGCCTCCAGCCAGTCGCCGGGCCGGGCCAGCGCGTCGTCGATCAGGCGACAGTAGTCGTCGGTCACGTCCACCATTTCAGTCAATGTTTCCGTTAAACCGTTCATGTCACAATGCAAGCAAGTAGTCCAGGGTTATCAGTGGCTTGTAAGCCCGGCAGACGCATCGGCGGCAACCGCGTAATTCAAGTGTAGCCAAAATCCTCAAGCCTGCACGGACGGCGCCTGCGACGACTAGATCATGACCATCTCGAACTCGTCCTTGGTCGCGCCGCATTCCGGGCATACCCAGCTGTCCGGGATATCCTCCCAGCGCGTTCCGGGCGCAAAACCCTCCTCCGGCAGGCCGTCGGCCTCGCTGTAGACAAAACCGCACACCACACACATGTATTCCCGGTAAGCACTCATCTGTCGTCACCCGTTCGTCAGCATTGTGCCATTGTACGGTTCTGCCACGCCGAGTGAAGCAGATTCGTCGCACACTATCCCCGCTTGCGGCGCACATCCGTTATTATCGGCAACATGCTCGGAAAACCCGTCGTAATGACTTTCGCCGGCCATGATCCCGGTGGCGGTGCCGGCCTGCAGGCCGATATCGAATCCCTGTTCAGCCAGGGCTGCCATGCCACGCCGGTCATCACCGCGCTGACCGTTCAGGACAGCCGCGATGTGATGGCGTTTCACCCGGTCGAGCCCGCCCACGTGATCAGCCAGGCCCGCGCCATACTCGAGGACATGCCGGTCGCCGCCTTCAAGACCGGCATGCTGGGCAGCGTCGAAAACTGCGTCGCCATCCACAGCATCATGGCGGACTATCCCGACATTCCGCTGGTCGTGGACCCGGTGCTGGCCTCGGGCAGCGGCACGCCGCTCGGAGAGGACGGACTGACGGATGTCATCAGGCAGCTGCTGCTGCCGCGTGCCACGGTAGTGACGCCGAACAGCCACGAGGCGCGCGCCCTGGCGCCGGAAGCCGATACACCGGATGCCTGCGCCTTCGCCCTGCTCGACCGCGGCGTCGAGTTCGTCCTGCTCACCGGCACCCACGAACACACGCCACACGTCATCAATACCCTCTACCAGGGCCACCAGCGTCTGGAATCCTTCACCTGGGAACGCCTGCCGCACAGCTACCACGGGTCCGGCTGCACGCTGGCCGCCAGCATTGCCGGGCTGCTGGCGCACGGGCTCGATGTTTTCCAGGCCTGCCATGAAGGCCAGCACTTCACCTGGGAGGCACTGCGCAATGGCTACCGGCCCGGTATGGGGCAATATCTGCCGAACCGGATGTACTGGGCCGAACAGGACGACTGATGGTCCGCGCTGAACTGGCGGACGGCCTGTACGCCATCACGGACGGCCGGGCGCGC
>JBATJF010000400.1:0-6922 GCA_049668345.1 Gammaproteobacteria bacterium | reverse complement strand
CAGGCCAAGAAGCATGCGCCCTGCATCATATTCATTGACGAGATCGATGCGGTCGGCCGTCATCGCGGCGCCGGTCTGGGTGGCGGGCATGACGAGCGCGAGCAGACCCTCAACCAGTTGCTGGTGGAGATGGACGGCTTCGAGGGTAACGAGGGCGTGATCGTGATTGCCGCGACCAACCGTCCGGACGTGCTTGACCCGGCGCTGCTGCGCCCGGGCCGTTTCGACCGCCAGGTCGTGGTGCCGCTGCCTGACGTGCGCGGGCGCGAACAGATTCTCAGGGTACACATGCGCAAGGTGCCGATTTCCGATGACGTGAAGGCAAGCATTATCGCGCGCGCCACACCGGGTTTCTCCGGCGCTGACCTGGCCAACCTGGTCAACGAGGCCGCACTGTTTGCCGCGCGCGGCAACAAGCGCCTGGTCGACATGGAGGACCTGGAAAAGGCCAAGGACAAGATCATGATGGGTGCGGAACGCCGCTCCATGGTGATGAGCGAGGATGAAAAGAAACTCACTGCCTATCACGAGGCGGGGCATGCCATCGTCGGCCGTTCCATGCCCTCGCATGACCCGGTGTACAAGGTCACTATCATTCCGCGCGGTCGGGCGCTGGGTGTCACCATGTTCCTGCCGGAAGCGGACCGCTACAGTCACAGCAAGGAATTCCTGGAAAGCCAGATCTGCAGCCTGTTCGGCGGCCGTATTGCCGAGGAGCTGGTGTTCGGTCCTGACAAGGTGACCACCGGCGCCTCCAACGACATCATGCGCAGCACCGAGCTGGCACGCAACATGGTCACCAAGTGGGGATTGTCCGAGAAGCTGGGCCCGCTGACTTACAGTGAAGACGAAGGCGAGGTATTCCTTGGTCATTCCGTGGCACAGCACAAGGCGGTTTCCGATGAGACGGCGCACGATATCGATCAGGAGATTCGCTCCATCATCGACCGTGCCTATGCGCGGGCAGAGAAAATCCTCAAGGACAATCTCGACAAGCTGCACCTCATGGCCGAGGCGCTGATGAAATACGAAACCATCGACAGCGACCAGATCAACGACATCATGAACGGCAAGCCGCCGCGGCCGCCGCGCGACTGGATCGACTCCGAGTCGCCCACACCGCCATCCGGCGGCACGGCCAGCACCGACGAGCCATCGGACGGCAAGATCGGCGGGCCGGCCGGCCAGCACTGAACGATCGCGTTGCACACACCGAGTGACTGGCCGCCGGTAACAGGCAACGGATCGAATGTCTGTGTAATCCGGCTCTGCTCGCTGCTTGCCGGTCGCTACCCGCCAATTAAGCAGCAAATCCCTTGATTCTCGACTGCGCAGGTATCTCGCTGGATCTGTCGATCCCCCGCGTTATGGGCATCCTCAATGTCACCCCCGATTCCTTCTCGGACGGGGGTGAATTCCTTGCGCCCGACCGGGCGGTTGAACATGCGCAGGGAATGGTCGAGGCCGGTGCGGCGATCATCGACGTGGGCGGTGAATCCACCCGTCCCGGGGCGGAAACGGTAGCGGAGGAGGTCGAGCTCGCTCGCGTCATCCCTGTCATCGAGGCGCTGCACGCAACGCTGGCCGTACCTGTTTCGATCGATACCCGCAAGCCGGCCGTCATGCAGGCGGCGGTACAGGCCGGTGCCGGACTGGTCAATGACGTCAATGCCCTGCAGGCGCCGGGCACGCTGGCCACGGCCGCCGCCCTCGGGGTGCCGGTCTGTCTCATGCACATGCAGGGCACGCCGCAGTCCATGCAGGATCAGCCGGAATACCGCGATGTGGTCGAGGAGGTGGCCGGTTTCCTGGTGGGACGTGCCGAGGCCTGCCAGGCGGCCGGCATCGCGCGCGAACGTATCCTGCTCGACCCGGGCTTCGGTTTCGGCAAGAGCACCCGGCATAACCTGCATTTGCTGCAGCGGCTCGACGTCCTGGTTGCCAGGGGTTACCCGGTAATGGTTGGCTTGTCGCGCAAGTCGCTGATCGGTAATGTCCTTGGCCTGCCGGTCGATAAACGCTTGTATCCCGGGCTGGCGCTTGCCGTGATTGCTGTCTGGCAGGGCGCCGCTATCGTCAGGACTCATGATGTTGCCGCTACCCGCGAAGCCATCGAAATGTGCCAGGCAGTACGGGATGCCGGCCTGGATCAGGGGCTATAATCACCACGACGCTTGCTGGAGACGACACACATGTCCAGAAAATATTTCGGAACCGATGGCATACGCGGCCGGGTCGGGGAACACCCGATCACGGCGGAATTCATGCTCAAGCTGGGCTGGGCGACCGGTCGCGTGCTGGGTTCGGCGGGCGGAGCCAGTGTCATCATCGGCAAGGACACCCGCATCTCCGGCTACATGTTCGAGTCCGCGCTCGAGGCGGGGCTGTCCGCGGCCGGCGTCGACATCGGTTTGCTGGGACCCATGCCGACGCCCGCCATCGCCTACCTGACGCGCACGCTGCATGCCTGCGCCGGTATCGTCATCAGCGCCTCGCATAACGGTTACGCTGACAACGGCATCAAGTTCTTTTCCGCGCAAGGCACCAAGCTTGCAGACGATATCGAACTGGCCATCGAGGCGGAGCTGGACAAGCCGATGGTCACGGTCAGTTCCGACAAGCTGGGCAAGGCGGTACGCGTCAAGGACACCGAGGGCCGCTACATCGAGTTCTGCAAGAGCACCATCCCGATGAGCATGGGCATGGAGGGTATGCGAATCGTGGTCGATTGCGCGCACGGTGCCACCTACCAGGTCGCGCCGAGTGTGTTTCGTGAACTGGGCGCGCACGTCATCGCGACCGGCGTTTCACCCGACGGCCTGAATATCAACCGCGACTGCGGTTCGACTCGGCCGGAAGTGTTGCAGAAGATGGTGCTGGAACACGGCGCCGATCTTGGCATCGCGCTGGACGGCGACGGTGACCGGATCATCATGGTAGATCACAAGGGTGAAATCGTGGACGGTGACGAACTGCTGTTCATCATTGCTGTTTCGCGCGAGCGGGAAGGCGCGTTGAATGGTGGCGTGGTCGGCACCCAGATGACCAATCTGGGCCTCGAACACGCCCTGCAGGCGCGCAACATTCCCTTCGCGCGTGCCCGGGTCGGCGACCGCTATGTTCTGGAGCTGATGCAGCAGAACGGGTGGCTGCTCGGCGGTGAATCATCCGGTCACATCATCTGTCTCGACCGCACCAGCACGGGCGACGGCATTGTCTCCGCGCTGCAGGTGCTGGCCGCCATGAAGCGCGCGGAGCGTTCACTGCACGAACTGAAATCCGATATGCGCAAATACCCGATGCACATGATCAATGTACCGGTGCGGGAGAAGGTCGACCTGGACCAGGCGCCGGCCGTCAGGGAAGCGGTCAGCTCCGCCGAAAAACGCCTGGCCGGTCGTGGCCGGGTCCTGTTGCGCCCGTCCGGTACCGAGCCGGTGGTGCGCGTGATGGTGGAAGGCGAGGACGAAAACCAGGTGCTGCAGGAAGCCGGCCAGCTCGCCTCGATCGTTGCCGCTGCTGTATAAGCCGCCAGCGTTCGGCTGACGGCCTCCCTCCGGGTTTGCTTGCCCTGCTGCCGGGGTGCGGCGTGCGTTGATATTACGCTGGCGTCGTGCTGCCCGCACGGGCACGCAGTTGCACGGCCAGGTCGCGATAGTGTTCCGCCTCTTCCCGGTTGCCCAGCCCGTCGTGGAGTACCGCCAGGTTGTGCGCCGCCAGGTGGCTGCCGCGTCCGTGTACCGAGCCTTCCAGGTCGGGTCGCTCGCCGATCTCGATGCTGCGCATCCAGCATGATTCAGCCATGGGTAGGAATTGCTGCACGGCCTGTTCGGGGTTTTCCATGGCCCAGTCCAGTAGCAGATCGCCCAGCGCGAAATAGAAATCCGGTGATTGCTGCCAGTTGGGCATCTCGGTCTCGGCAAACTGAAAGGCCTCCTCGAACCGGCGCGACTGCTTGAGCGAATACAAGGTGCGCAACACCAGGTCGTGGCGGAAGCTGTCGGCGGGACGTGCCTGTTCGAGCGCGCGGGCGTAACAGCGCGCGGCCTGCGGATACTCCTGGTAGATTTCGTGGTCCTTGCCCAGCTGGTAGAGCAGGTAGGCATCGGCGGGCATTTCCGCCAGCGCGCGTTGCAGCAGGTCGCGGTTGCGGCCTTTCTTGCGCGTCAGCTCGGCCTGCCGGTAGCCTGCGTGTGTGACAGCGAGCGGCACGCGTACGCGCTTCAGGTCCGATTGCGGCTGTTCGTGAATGCGGCCGGTGTAACGGACGCCGGCGGGCAGGATGCGCGGCATCCACGAGGTGGCGGTTTGCACGCCGCCCTGCAGATCGAATTCGCTGGTGACCGGCACACACCCGACAAAGCGCTCGCCGCCCAGGGTGTGTTCGGCCAGGTGTCCGGTGCCACCGGCAATCCATTCGTCGGCGTCCAGGATCAGGTTCCAGTCCGCGCGAGACAGGTCCAGTGCCGCATTGCGTGCCGCGGCGAAATCATCACACCAGCGGAAGTGATGGACCTCCGCGCCGGCGGCCTCCGCGAGCGCTACCGTCGAATCGCTCGAACCGGTGTCGAGTACCAGCATCGCTTCGACGTGCGGCGCCGCACTGGCCAGGCAGCGTGCAATACCGGCTGCCTCGTCGCGCGCGATCATTACCAGTGCCAGTCGACAGCGGTTAATATCCGACCCCCGGTTTGTCCGTACCCATATTGTCTGTTTGGGCGCAATGCGCGACCGGTTCGACGCGGTTGCCTGCCAGATGAGAACACCAGGCACCCGAACGGCACAGATCATGGACCAGCTCCGGGTCGTGATCAACCGTGCCGGATTGCGGTATGCGGCCGGGCACCGTAATGGGGGCCGGCGCCGTTGTCGAGACGGCCGAAATTGATTTTTCCGTGCCGGCTGGCTAAGCTACCCGGCTCTCCGATACAAGGAATTCGATATGCGACAGCCACTGGTGGCCGGTAACTGGAAAATGAATGGCACCTCTGACAGCGCCAAGGCGCTGATCAAAGGCATCATGGCCGGCATCGGCGAAGTCAGGACGGCGGAAATGGCTGTCTGCCCGCCGTTTGTCTATATCCCCCAGGTCGCTGCACTGCTGGCCGGCAGTGCCATCAGCTTCGGTGCGCAGGATGTCAGTGACCAGGAAGCCGGCGCCTTTACCGGCGAGGTGGCTGCGAGCATGCTGATCGACTTCGGCTGCAAGTACGCGATTGTCGGTCATTCGGAGCGGCGCAGCCTGTATGGCGAGAGCGACGGCTTCACCGCCGCCAAGTTCGCCGCCGCGCGCAAGGCCGGGCTGGTACCGATACTGTGCGTGGGCGAACTGCTCGAGGAACGCGAGCAGGGTATAACCGAGCAGGTCGTCGAACGCCAGCTCGATGCCGTGATCGACCTCGAGGGCGTTGCGGCCCTGGGTGCTGCCGTGATTGCCTACGAACCCGTCTGGGCGATAGGCACCGGCAAGACCGCTTCCCCGGCACAGGCCCAGGAAGTGCATGCCTTCATCCGGGGCAAGCTGGCCGGTCTCGACAGCGCGGTCGCCGACAAGGTGCGCATCCTCTACGGTGGCAGCATGAACGCCGGCAACGCGCAGGAGCTGCTGGCCATGCCGGATATCGACGGTGGCCTGATCGGTGGCGCATCGCTCAAGCCGGCCGATTTCCTTGCCATTGGCAAGGCCGCCAACGCCTGATTCAGGTGCTCTTAATCAACTAACGGTAAGCCCATGTTTTCCATACTACTGGCAATACAGATCCTGATTTCGGTCGGCATTATCACACTGGTCATGCTGCAGCAGGGCAAGGGTGCCGACATGGGCGCCGGATTCGGCGCCGGCGCCTCCGGTACCGTGTTCGGATCGCGCGGTTCGGGTTCATTCCTGACCCGCACCACGGGCATCCTGGCGGCGGTATTTTTTCTCAACTGCCTGCTGATCGCCTCTCCGCTGGTGCGCCACAGCGGCTCGGCCAGCCTCGGTATCGCGGACAAGATCGAGGAGCAGGTGCAGCAGACACAGGAATCCGCGGAAACGGCCGCAATCGCCGACAAGCTGGAACAGGCGCAGCCGGCGGCGGACGATCTGCCAGCTATGGTAACCGAGCCACTGACACAGCCCGCCGGGGACGTGCCGGGTGCGCCGGCCAGCCCGGTGGCGGACGATTTGCCTCAATAAATCCGCTGCTGCTTTTCCTGTACAACATACCCACGCCGATGTGGTGGAATTGGTAGACACGCTATCTTGAGGGGGTAGTGGCGCAAGCCGTGCCGGTTCGAGTCCGGCCATCGGTACCAAATAACCAGCAGGTGCAGGCCATTTTTTCGTGCGCGACAAGATGGCCCGCATGCTGATTTTTTATACCCCGATAATTCAAATAATCTATTGAAATATAAGAAAAAAACGGGCATATCCCAACTTGACAGTGGTAACGCGCTGGCCTAGACTTCACAATCTTTTTTAGCCGCATCCGACACTACAATTCCAGGTGGATGCCTGCGCAAGATGGTCCTGGCCGGACACGAGGGGAACGATGCTGGAAAACTACCTTCCGATCCTGATCTTCATCGCCATCGGCATCGGCGTGGGCGTGGGTCCGATCGTACTGGGTTTTCTGCTGGCCCCGAACAAGCCCGACAGCGAGAAAAACTCGCCCTTCGAATGCGGCTTTGAAGCCTTCGAGGACACGCGCATGCGCTTCGACGTGCGCTACTACCTGGTAGCCATCCTGTTTATCCTGTTCGATCTCGAAATCGCCTTTCTGTTTCCCTGGGCAGTGGTGCTGGACTCCATCGGTGTGTTCGGTTTCGTGGCCATGCTGGTGTTCCTGGCAATCCTGGTGATCGGTTTCATCTACGAATGGAAAAAAGGTGCGCTGGAATGGGAGTAGCGGCGCGAGCAGTAAGCAGGGGCCCCACGCAG
>JBATJF010000399.1:0-4331 GCA_049668345.1 Gammaproteobacteria bacterium | reverse complement strand
GGTCAGGGTCTGTAGCTCCAGCAACTCATCGACATCCGGGTCATCGAGGTAACCCAGCCGGACAGCCACTTCTCCGAAGTGGAGTGCCGTACCGGCCTGGCTCCGCAGGACGTTCATCACCTGTTTGACCGTTAGGTACTGTTCCTTGATGGCGATCTGACCCAGCAAGGCCTGACGGGATTGCTGTATACCCAGGGCTTCAGTGATGTCCGCTTCGGTCAACAGACCCTTGTTCACCAGGTATTGTCCGAATCGGGTTATTTCCATGAATCTGCTCCGCGCGACAGATGCAGCGCCGGGTTACTTGATAAAAGGGTCCAAGGTATTCTTGAATGATTCGGCCGTAAATGGCTTGGAAATCAGAAAGCCTGCACCCATTTCTCTTGCCTTGTCTTTCATGACCGGTGTTGCCTCGGTGGTGACAAAACCGAACTTGACCTTGATGCCCTCGTCATTGAGCGCCTGCAGCAGCTCGGGCCCCGTCATGTTAGGCATGTTCCAGTCACACAGCACCAGGTCGGGTTCACTGGACTTGATTTTATCCAGTGCTATTGCGCCATCCTCGGCCTGTACTATGTCATGCCCGCTGTAGCCGGCTTCACGCAATGTCTTCATGACTATCAGCCGCATCGCCAGGCTGTCATCAACGACCATAATGTTCATATCGCCCTCCATTCTCGAGGCACATTTGCAACGGCACGACACGCATTCTCGGGTGATCAGGTGCCGAATTTCTCGCCAGTCTGCATCTGTGCCAGTATCACATCGGAAATCCTTTCCAGCGGCACTATCTTATCGGCTGCTCCAAGCTTAACTGCAGCGCCTGGCATGCCCCAGACCACACTGGTGTTTTCGTCCTGTGCGATAGTCGGAGCGCCGGCTTTCTGCAATTCCAGCAGGCCACGCGCACCATCAGTACCCATGCCGGTCAGCAGTACGCCGACGGCGTTGGCACCGGCATGCCGGGCCACTGACTGGAGCATGACATCGACGGAGGGTCGGTGCCTGTTGACCGGTGGGCCGTCGCCGAGTTTGCAGTGGTAACGGTCACCATCACGTACGACCAGCAGATGGCGGTCGCCCGGCGCGACGTAGGCGTGTCCAGGATGTATCAGCTGGCCATCCCGCGCTTCGCACACGTCCATTTCCGACACGCTGTTAAGTCGTTCGGCAAATGTCCTGCTGAAGCTTGCCGGAATGTGCTGTGTGATAACGGTAGCCGGCGAGCAGGCAGGAAGCGCTTCCAGAATTTTCCTGATGGCCTCGGTACCACCGGTCGAGGCGCCGATCGCGAGTATATTGCTGGTACTGAAACCGGACCATTGCGAGTGGTTTCGCAAGGACGCGTCTGCCGGCAACTGATTCACCGGCAGGTTGGTGGCCAGGCTGCGCGGTCGGGTACGGGCTGCCATCTTCAGCTTGGTGGTGATTTCATCGCCATAGGTATCCAGGTTTTGGGCAAGATCGGTCGAGGGTTTGTTGACGAAATCCACGGCACCCAGCTCAAGCGCCTGCAGGGTTATGTCCGCTCCTTTACGTGTATGGCATGACACCATCAGGACCGGCATGGGATGCAGTCGCATCAGGTTGCGCAGGAACCTGATGCCATCCATTCTCGGCATCTCGATGTCAAGCGTCAGCACGTCAGGGTTCAGCAATTTGATCTTGTAACGCGCTACATACGGATCAGGTGCGGTTCCCACTACCTCGATTTCAGGATCCTTCTGCAGTATTTCGGTCAGCAGTTTTCTCATCAGTGCCGAATCGTCGACTATCAGTACGCGTATCTGTTTCATGGCTCGTCTGCCGGTATTTATCGGTTTTTTATTCCGGGGCCTGTCATCCCGAGCAGTCCGATTCCGCCGTCGACCGGTCCCTGCCTCTGGGAATGCGAGTACCCGCACGCCTGTCTTGTGAGTTTGTGGTGCAGTGCGTTACGTGATAAATGCATATTCGCGCGGCTGTTGGCAGGATCGCGCAGACAGGCGGAAGCACAGCGGTCGGGTTCGGCCACAATCATCTCGTCGGCGCCGCTGACATGGCAATTGCCCGGCAAGGTCCTGGTAACTGACCGGTCGCAGTAATTGTCCCGGTAGCATTTCACAAATCCGGATCCCCGCGGGAGCGTGGGCCGTAGTCCGATGGTCACGGCATTCGGGGTTTTAGCAGCAGCCATCAGGATATTTTCTGGTATATGGTTTTACCCATAGGGCGAAACCTGTTGCTTAAATCGTACAGGGTCTCGGAATGTCCGATAAACAGAAATCCGCCCGGTTTCAGAATATCGGCGAACCGGTCAAGCAGGGTTCGCCTGGTGGATTTGTCGAAATAGATCATTACATTTCGACAGAAAATACAATCGAACGGACCACGCATGGGCCAGCTGTCCATGAGGTTGTGTTTTCGAAAGGTGACCATCTTGCGCAATACATCAACTACGCGCACATGTCCGGTGCGAGCCCCGGTGCCCTTGCTGAACCAGCGCCTCATTCCCGAACTGTCGATACCTTCAATGCATGACAGCGGATAAATACCGTCCTCGGCCGTGCCAAGCACCTGGCTGTCCAGGTCCGTTGCCAGTATGCGGATATCACGGTTGTCGATACCGTAAATGGCATCGCGCAGGGTCATGGCAATCGAGTACGGCTCCTCACCGGTAGAACAGCCCGCGGACCAGATGCGCATGCGACCGTTGGCCTGGCGACTTTCCAGGTAGTCGGGAACAATAATGTCTCTGAGGTAGTTGAAGTGATGCGACTCCCTGAAAAAGCTTGTCAGGTTTGTCGTTATTGCATTAGTGAAGTGTTCAAGTTCATCGATGGGCACCTGTTCGATGAGTCTGCAATAATCCTGGAAACTCGACAGGCCGCAGGCGCGTACGCGCTTTACCAGTCTGTTGTATACAAGATCGCGTTTGTGCTCTGAAAGAAAAATTCCGGTGTGCCGGCAGATCAGTTGGCGCAGACATCCGAATTCCTTGTCGGTCATATTGTAGCGCGGCGCCAGTCCTGAAAGGGTGTGCGCGGTTGCAGAGTTGTCTGCTGTCATGGCCACTGCCTTTCCGTGGTATTCGCGGATGATGCGTATGACTTGTTGTCCGTTAACCAGAAGAGCTTTCTCCCGAACGAGTGTACATCACTCGCTGTCGTGTGACCGGCTACAGTCCAGCTGCCACTATCCTTCATCTCACCACCTTTCCCTTTTGCTTGCCGGGAAAACGCATCAGACAGCCTCGAGCCCGAGTTGTGCAGTCAATCCGGTCAGTCTTGCGGTATTCAGCAGCAATTCGGAAGGTGATACCCAGATTATCCTGCAACCGTTATTGCGTACCTGTATAGCCAGTGCAGTAAGCAGCTGCAGTGCGGAGGTGTCGATCGAGGTAACCTGTGAGCCATCAAGTGTCACATCACTCTCGACATCGATCGCATTCAGCAGGGCGCAGAATTCGCTGGCCACCTCAAAGTCCAGTATTTTATCCAGGACGATGTTGTTGTTGTCGTGACTCATGCGTGGATTGCCTTCCATGACGACCTCCAGGTAGTCCGTTTAGTTGGAATAACGCCCGGTGACCCTGCGGTTGTCACCTTCGCTGCTACACTTGTCGGTAGATCCGTGTGCTGCAGGCCGGGAGGGTTGTTGCGAACCATCCTGCCTGCCTCGTGACCGGCCTGCAGGCCGGTGTTCGCCGGCCGATGTTTGCCGGTTTCCTGATTTCCTGCCCGTACTGAAGAAGTCGACCAGCTGATTCAGGTTCTGTGCCTGTTCACTCATGGACTCACTCGCTGCGGCGGCCTGTTCGACCAGTGCGGCGTTCTGCTGCGTCATTACGCCCATCTGACTCACGGCCTTGCCAATCTGGCCGATGCTCTCGGACTGCTCGCTGCTTGCCCTGGCAATCTCGGCAATGATGTCGCAGACCTGCTTTACTGTGTCAATGATGCTGTTCAGCGAGTTGCCGGTTTCCCCAACCAGGTTCGAACCTTCCTCGACCTTGATAATGCTCTTCCCGATGAGCTCCTTGATTTCACGGGCAGCAGTGGCGCTGCGTCCCGCGAGGTTACGCACCTCGCTGGCGACGACGGCGAAACCGCGGCCCTGCTCGCCGGCGCGCGCAGCCTCGACGGCGGCATTGAGGGCGAGCAGGTTGGTCTGGAAGGCGATCTCGTCGATGACGCCGATGATGTCGGCAATCTTGCGGCTTGAGGCGGTGATCTCGCCCATGGCCGAGACGGCATTGCCCACCACGTGGCCGCCTTTCTCGGCCTGCTGGCGGGCACCGGATGCCAGCTGGTTGGCCTGGCGTGCGTTATCGGCGTTCTGGCGTACCGTGG
>JBATJF010000398.1:0-10277 GCA_049668345.1 Gammaproteobacteria bacterium | reverse complement strand
CCTGCGTCCGCGCAGTGGTGCAGTCAGGTGCCGGACGTCCCGATCGGGCTGGTGGTAATGCATCCCTGCCTACCAGCAAGCAAATATCTTGCCAGAATTAAAAATGTATGAAATACAATGAAATATAGTTTTTGCAGCGACGGCGCGACCGGCAAATGACAATATTCCGGCCAGGTGTCGACAGAATTATGGCGCTGGAATGCCGTCCCGGGCCGTGCGCTCGCCAGGGCGCGGCCACAGCATGGGGCGAGTCGAAGGCGGGGTCAGCGTCGGCTGCGGCGCGACAGGGAGTAGCCGGTCATGTCCGAGGTGAGTTGTTCGCAGGGTATGGCCTGCAAGGTGTCGAAGCGCGTCACGGCGGCGGTCACCAGGGCATCGATATCCTCAATCCGGCCGGCTTCTGTCGGGGTTGTCTGCGTGATCCGTTGCAGGCCAAGCAGGCCGCCGAACTGAATCTTGACCAGGACACTGTGCGGCATCTGCGTCAGGTCGTCCTCGACGTCGAAGGCCGTGAGGCCGGCATCCTTCAGCTGTTCGAACAGCTGCAGACAGCGGTCATGGGACGCCGGGTCCCGGCAGGTAAATTCAGTGCCCCCGCGCCGGATGACGCGCCCGGCACGGGCGCAGCCAAAGGTCTCCCTGGCCAGGGTTGCGCTGAACGGGCACATCAGGTCCTGCATGGCGATAGTCCTGCTGGCTGTGAAAAGCGGATAAGTGCAATTAATAGACTGCCAATCAGTTGTTTGCAAGCATGTGATTGATGTTGCGTGGCTGATGGGTGATGATGAAAATATCATATTCCGAATTCAATGATGCATCATGGAAAACAGGCCGGTCATCCGTACAGCAATCCCGAAGCGCCGCTACCGGCTCGGCGAATTCACGCTGACCGTGCTCGGAGACATTGAAAGCAGCGACGGTATCGACTATCAATATATTATGGCGGTGATACAGGGTCAGGATCGGGAGCCGGGCATGTATGTCACTGCCGAGCGTCCGGACAGCCCGGGTACCCGTGATCTGTCGATGCGGCTGGTGATGCGTGACGGGGCCGAGGTCATCGGAACTTCGGACCAGTGGGTCAGCCTGGAGATGTTTACCGGTGAGGCGATCGACATTGTCTCGAGGATCCTGAGCCTTTCGGACGAAACGCCATACCAGCTCCTGTAATACCAACAACAAGAGGAGATTGCCATGTCACACAGGATCGCAACACGGGCGGTGCACGCCATCATCCTGCTCACGCTGCTGGGTACGGGTGCGGCGCAGGCATTCTGTTTTATGAAGGGGAACGATCGACGCGCGGATTACAGCAACAGCCGCATGCCGGCCATCGGTTTTTCACCGGCAGTGTTCCGGGATTATCCGTACAATCCGGTGCAACCCGCCTGGTACGGCAATCCGGCCGCGCTGCCGCAGCCTTACTACGATAACCGTTACGGCACCGGAACGGGATTGCAGCACTAGCCAGCCCTGGCAGGGCGGCTACCTGACGAGATTGATGGCGCCGGGGACAGTCTGTGCGCGCAGCATTTCGAGTATCGCCCCGGCCTCGACCGGCTTGCTGAACAGGTAGCCCTGTACGATACGGCAGCCCTGCTGCTTGAAGAAGTTCAGCTGACGCACGGTCTCGATGCCCTCGACGACGAGTGACATGTTCAGGCTATTGGCCATGGCAATGATGGCCTGCGCGATGAGTACATCCTCCATGTTGTCCGGGATCTCGCAGACAAACGACTGGTCGATCTTGACGGTATCGATGGGCAGGCGGCGCAGGTAACTGAGCGAGGAGTAGCCCGTACCGAAATCGTCCATCGCGATGGTGACGCCCATCATCTTGAACTTCTCGAGCGTGGCCGCGGCAGCATCCATGTTCTTCATGGCCACGTTTTCGGTCACCTCGAGTTCCGCCAGTGCCGGATTGATCCCGGATTCGGTCAGCGCACTCTCCAGGGTATTTTCGAAGCCGGTACGGGCCAGCTGCACGGACGACAGGTTGACGGACATGGTCAGCTCTGTGAAGCCGGCTTCGTGCCATGCCTTGAGCTGCCTGAATGCCGTGTGCAGCACCCACTCGCCGATCGGCATGATCATCCCGGATTCCTCTGCAATCGGGATGAAGTCCTGCGGGCTGATATAACCCATGCCGGGGCGATGCCATCGCAGCAGGGCTTCCACGCCGACGATGGTATTGCGGATGATGTCGATCTTGGGCTGGTAGAAAAGCTGCAACTCGTTGCGTTCCAGCGCCTTGCGCAGATTGGTTTCCAGCGCCAGCTGCTTGCGTGAGCCGGCATTCAGTTCCGCCGTGTAGTACACCGCCTTGTTGCGCCCCAGTTCCTTGGCGCGGTACATGCTGATATCCGCGTTCTTGACCAGGGTCTCCGAGTCGGTCCCGTCGAACGGGTAGATGCTGATGCCGGCGCTGGTGGTGATGTGCAGGTCATGCCCGTTGCAGGACAACGGTTCGGTCAGCGACTCTATTATCTTGTTGCCGATGCGGCCGGCATCCGACGCGCTGGCGATGCGTGGCAGCAGTACCATGAACTCATCACCGCCGAGCCGTGCCACCGTGTCGCCTTCGCGGACACAGTCCTTGATGCGACGCGATATGATGCGCAGCAGCTGGTCGCCGGTGGCATGGCCCAGTGAATCGTTGATGACCTTGAAGCGGTCCAGGTCTAGGAACAGCAGCGCCAGGATCGACTGTTCACGTCGTGCATGCGCCAGTTCGGTCTTGATGCGGTCATTGAGCAGTACGCGGTTTGGCAGGCCGGTCAGCGAGTCGTGATGGGCATGGAACTGCATGCGCTTGGCGACCGACTCCGCGTGTTCCTTGGAAGTTGCCAGCTCAAGGTTGGCACGTTCCAGCTCGCGGGTGCGCTGGGCGACGCGTGCTTCCAGTTCCTCCTGGTGGATCTTGAGCTTCTCGTCGCGCGCCTGGATCTCGTCGAGCATGGTATTGAAGTCGAGGACCAGGGCGCCCAGCTCGTCGCTGCTTTGACCGCCGGCGCGCAGGGAGTAATTCCTTTCCGTGCTGATGCGGCGCGCGATCGTGGACAGTCTGAACAACGGTGCGGTGATAATATGCTGCATCTGTGCACTCAGTGAATAGGCGACGAGCAGCGATACGAGCAGCACGGCCGCTATGATGCCCAGGAACCAGACCAGGCGGTCATGAATGGCGCGCATATCCGAGCGCAGGTAGATTACGCCGATTTTCTCGCCCTGATAGATGATGTCGGTGAACAATTCCACGTAGTTGCCGCGGAACAGCATGTCCTCGGTGCGGGATTGCAGTTCCGGTAACTGCGTGGTGATGCCGGACTTTTGATACATGGCGAAGATTTCGTTGTCCACGTCATAGATCACACCGGCCTCGATGTTTTCCTGCATTTCGAGAAAGCCGAGTGTTTCCGCTGCGGCGACGGGATCGCCGAACAGGATGGCCGCCGCGCTGTTGGCGGCAATCATATCGGCCATGATATCGAGGCTGTCACCGACGTTTTTCTGCGAATAGAGCCGGTCGCTGGTGAGGAAGGCGAAGCTGGCTATCATCAAGGTAACGGTACTGATGATCATGATGATCAGTGTCAGCTTGTGGCGTATCGATATGTTGTCGATTGTCCGCATCGCCGTCACCTGGTTCCCGACCTGATGGTCGTGGCCAGCGTCAGGAGCTTCGAGCTGACTGACAGGCCGGCGCTGCCGGCGGCTGCGGTATTGATCTCGAAGCGAACCTTGTTGTCTATCAGCTGGAAGCCGATCATGCCGCCGCTCGATATAAAATCGTCGATGTCACTCACCGTGAGCACCGGCCTGTCCCCGAGTGCGGACATGACGGTGTGCAGTTTATGCGCATAAGATCTGCCGACGAAGACGAGCTGGCACTGGTCGAGCCGTGTCGTACTGTTCAGGTGCGTCACCCTGAGCTGCCGTTCATGTACGGTCTTGTTCAGCAAGGTGTCCAGCTGTTCGCCGAGGGCATCGCTGCCGAGCACGCACAGGGTGAACACGCCTGCCGGCAAGTCGGGCCAGGTGACAAACCGGGCGAAGTTGTAGAGAAATGCCGCTTTTACACGGTATTCAGTCTGCAGTGATTCATCTGCCTGGCTGGCGACCGGCAGCCACACCAGCAGCAGGGCCAGTGACAGCCACAGCCGGAGAACGGTGCTGCGAGTATGCTGCACGCTATGGACTTGCAGTGGGCTTGTGCAGGTAGGCGGGTGCGGCATGGTCTAGAAGTTCCAGGTCACCTTGCCGTAAATACTGCGCTCCACTTCCGTTGGCACGGAGAAGATAAAATCCGGATTGAATTCGGGGTGCCTGCTGTCCAGCAGGTTCTGGCCAGCCAGTGACAGTTCCATGCCCGGCCGTGGACTCCAGCCGATACGGGCGTCGAGGGCAAGGTATTGACCGATCGCCGGCAGTCCTGCCGCGGACAGGTCGAGATCGAGTTTGCCGACGTAGCGGAGACCCGCATCCACTTGGAGATTGTGGCCGAGATCCGCGGCCAGCCAGAGATTGGCCTGGTGCGTCGGTGACGCATCTTCCGCGCCCAGTGACTGCGTATCCATGCTGCCATTGATCAGGTCAAGGTCGACCTCCAGGCGCGTGTAGTTTGCATGCAGGTCGAGTCCGGGCCTGACCTGCCAGTGCACGTCAATCTCGATGCCCTGTGTATTGCCTTCCAGGTCGTTGCCGAATACCGCTTCAAACGCGGACGGCGGCATCGAGATAATGTCGACCGTGCGCAGCCTGTCATAGCGGTTGTAGAATGCCGCCAGGTCAACCGAGACACGGTCGGCGAACGGGAATCGATAGCCCAGCTCCCAGGCGATCAGGTTTTCCGAGTCGAATGCCTCGCTGCCCAGCACCGTCAGCGGTGGCAGGCCAGGCGGGTTTGGCGGTGGCAGTACTGTCAGGCTTACATCGTGCTCACCGCGTGCCGGTGTGCGCACCGCGCGCGACACGGCACCCCACAGGGTGTGGCCGGCATCAGTCAGCCAGGAGAAGCGTGCATTCGGCTGTATCTCGAAGCCGCTGAAATCGTTGTGCTCGAACTTGGATCCCAGCGTGAGCCGCCCGCGATCCTGAAACAGCCTGATCTCGTCCTGAACGAATGCGCTCAGCAGGCTGCTATCCCGGCGCGACGGCGACAGGCTGAAGATCCGGGTTGTTTCGGCATTGTCGTGGATGAAGCGATAGTTGAGGCCCCACATCAGTTCATGATGTTCGCGCGCCAGGAAGTGGTGCTGGAAATCAATATCCAGTGTGTGGCGATTTTCATACAGTGTCGCACTGTCCAGGTGTACGTAGTCGTAGTAGGCCTGCAGTGAATAATCCGAATTCGGATTGCGTGTTTGCGACCAGCGGTACAGCAGGTTGCCGCCGTTGTAGGTGGCGTTGTCAGTCAGCGCTGCCGGAGCTGTGGCTATCAGCAACTGCTGGTCGGAGTGGCCGTCGTACACATCGCCCTGCAGCGTCTGGCTGTCACCGTTCGCGTTGACCCAATCCATGCGGAAGCCGGTCTGCGCGAATTCGCTGTCATCGTGCGCGGCCGTTTGCGGCAGCCCGATGTCGATCGGCGCGCCGGTATCGACGGTGTGGAATTTGCCATAGACACGATAGTTACGGCCGTCCGCGGTGGTGGCGCCATGGCGCAGACTGACGAAGCCGTCCTCTTCATTGCCGGCGCCGGCCGCGACCAGCGTGCCCTGCGTGTCGGCCGCCGAGCGGGTGATGATGTTGATGACGCCATTGACGGCGTTCGCGCCCCACAGGCTGCCGCCCGGGCCGCGAATCACCTCGATGCGTTCGACATCCTCCAGCATCACCTCGTTGGCATCCCAGTACACGCCGGTGAACAGCGGCGTGTAGACGCTGCGGCCGTCGATCAGCACCAGCAGCTTGTTGGCGAAGCGGCTGTTGAAGCCGCGCGCGGTAATGGCCCACTTGTTGGCGTCGATGCGGGCAACCTGCAGTCCGGGCACGCGACGCAAGGCGTCCGGTATGTTGGTGACGCCCCAGCGGTGCAGGTCTGCCTGCTTGATCACGAATACGGCCGCGGCGGCCTCGGATTTCTTCTGCGGGCGCTTCCGGACCGAGGTGATCTCGATATTCATCAGGGCCTCGAGGCTCATGTCGGTGAGATCCTCGGGAAGAGCGGTGTTGTGGCTGGCGCGTGCGCCCGTACTCACAAACAGGCAGCCCGTCAGGCAAAGCAGCAGTACGATGGTCTGGTGGCAGGAACGGCAGGCGAGCGGGACAGCCCGGGACGGAGCAGGATACAGAACCCGCTTGCAGGCAGCGAGTAGCTGTCGGGCAAAAGTGCTGCAGATTTCCATCGGTGATGTTCCTGGTTGCATCAATACCTCAAGCTGGCAGCGCTCGTCATCAGGTTCTACTTGCCAGTCTGGCTTGCTTAAGTTGCTGAATGTAAAAATCAAAATAATGCGCGCCCGGGCAATGCCGCCGTCGGTGGCATGCATGCCCGGCTTATCGGCAGTGGAGGAATGATCCTTAAGTATTGATTTTTCAGCCAAAAAAATGGCGTATGGGGCGCCGGATGGACCGGCGGGAGCGGGCGGGGTGGTGGTCGCCGGGGAGGCGGCGGACGCTTACTGCGGGTCTTTCTTTTTCGTCTCCGGAATCTTCAGCGGTACCACCACGGAGGTCTGCGGTTCATCGACGAAGCGCGGGCGCATATTGCTGCTGCGTCCGGCCGCCGCGTTCAGCTCGCCTTCGCGCGCGGTGATCAGCGCGAGACACTGGCGAATGCCATCCACCGTATTGTCTGACAGGGGATGCCGGTAGCCTGGCCTGGTGTAGGTGTCCTTGGCGATATCGGTCAGGACCCGCTTCATCATGCGCAGAATGCGTTCTTCCTGTGTGAGGTCATGGTCTGTCATGGCAACGTCCACATTCCAGGTTGTCTGGTACAGCGCTTATTGTGGCACAGATAGGCTGTACAGGCAGGCGCTCATTCCTGCAGATAGATGTATTGCCAGCGGCAGGCGGTCAGCTGGCGCAGCCGCGTGAGCAGGGCCTCGTCCGGCACGGCCTCGGATGGATGAATGCCGCGCACCTCGACCCAGGTACAGGAAAACGCGGCGGACTTGCGAAACTGCAGGCCGGTGAGTCGGCCGGTGTGGCCGCAGCTGCTGCATGTCCACTCGATCATTGCGGGATCTTCCCGCCATGCGGCAAGGTGCCTGTGCCAGTCCCTGTCCGGCTGGCGGCAGACCGGGCAGCGCGGTGCGTGGGTGCGCGGATCGGCGCGAAACCGGGGCCGCGCGCTGCTCGACAGGTAGACGTGACAGAAACTGCCGCTGGCGCGGGCCGCCTCCAGCGCCGCGGGATCGGCCGGCGGGTCCAGTTCGATGGCGGGAGAGCAGCCGACAAAGCTGAGCAGCCGCAGGAACTGCTCGCCGGCCGGGTAGAACATGCCGTCCGGCACCGTGACGGGTGCAGCGATGAAGCCGATGTCCTGCAGGGCGTCCGCCAGTACGGCGGGGTCGACCGGCGCGCAGTCCGGGTCCTGCGGATGCAGCAACAGCTTGTAGGCGGCCACGTAGTTGTCCTGTGCCTGACCAGGGAAGGGTAGTGCGCGGCAGTTCACGCGCGGTGCGGGCTATTCTACAGGCAGGGTATCTGCCGCATAACCCGCGGCAGGACGCGGGAATCAGTGCATGTCATGCCGCTTTACCCGTGCCGTGGCCGCTGCCTATGGCACGGCCTGTCGCCGTGCTGCGGAATCGATCATACTGTCCGCACACGCACGGACAGAACGCGAGGTGCCGGGATGCCGGAGCACAAACCCTTTTCCATCCATGCCCTGGAACTCGGGCCGATGGAGAATTTCATCTACCTGGTTCATGATCATGCCAGTGGCCGCGCCGCCGTGGTCGATCCTGCCTGGGATGTGCCCGAGGTGCTGGCACTGGCAAAGCGTCACGGTATGCGCATTACCGATATCCTGCTTACCCACAGTCACCATGACCATATCAACGGCATCGCCGGGGTGCTGGAGCACAGCGATGCACAGTTGCACCTCATGAAGACCGAAGCGCAGTTCTGGGGTGAAGGCCTGGATCTGCCCACCCTGCATCACGGCGGCGATACCATCTCGCTGGGTGCAACCGAAATCCGTGCCTTGCACACCCCGGGTCATACGCCGGGCTCGGCCTGTTACCATGTGGGCAACGAACTGATCACCGGCGACACACTGTTCGTGTTCGGTTGCGGCCGCTGCGACCTGCGCGGCGGCGACCCGGAGCAGATGTACGCCACGCTCCGCAACATGGTCGAGCAGTTGCCGGCCGATACCGCCATCCTTCCCGGGCATAACTACGCCATGCAAGCCACCTCGACCCTGGGCGAGCAGGTGGAGGGCAATCCGTTCCTGCACTTCGATGATGTCGGGCGTTTTATTCACTACCGCATGCATTACCACGACGCACACCGCCACGGCCCGTACGGGCCGGTCCGCAAGGGCGAGGAAATGAGATGAAGGGGCCCGACACGAGACTTCTGTCAACCCTGCCCGGCCTGCTGGCGGCAGTCATGGTGTGCATGCTCCTCAGCGCCTGTGCCAGCCTGGGCGGCTACCGGGAAAAACCGCGGGTCTCGCTGGTCAGTATCCAGCCACTGACCATGACCCTGCTGGAACAGCGTTACCAGCTGGCGCTGCGGATTATCAATCCGAACGATGTCGAGCTGCCGGTCAGTGGTTTGAGCTACAGCATGGAGATCAATGACCGTGAATTCGCCTACGGCGTCAGTCGCCAGGCGGTGACAGTCCCCGCGCTGGGCGAGGCCGTGGTGGAAGTCGAGGTGGTCAGCAGCCTGCTGGGAATGCTGCGCCAGTTGCAGGCGCTCGATGATGGCAACCAGCACAGTCTTGACTACCGCATTTCGGGCGGGCTCCGCCTTGCCAACCGCAGGGCAAGGTTGCCGTTCGACTACAGCGGATCGCTGGACTGGAAACCCGCGGCCGACAGTATTTCCGCGAACTAGCGCGGCGGACATGGCGGGTTTTCGCGCATTCCGGGTTCACGACCAGCAGGGTACGGCGCGCCTGGAAACACTGCAGACAGAGGATCTTTCTGCGGGCGACGTGGTGATCCGTACGCGTTATTCCAGCGTCAACTACAAGGATGCGCTGGCCGCAACCGGCAAGGGTAAAATCATGCGCCGGTTTCCGCTGGTCGGCGGCGTCGACGTGGCCGGTATCGTCGAGCGTTCGGACGATGACCGGTTTGATGCCGGTGATGAAGTGCTGGTGACCGGCTGCGGGCTGGGCGAGAGCCACGACGGCGGCTTCGCGGAAACGGTGCGCGTTCCGGCCGACTGGGTGGTGCCCTTGCCGGCCGGTCTCTCGCTGCGCGATGCCATGGTGCTGGGCACGGCCGGCTTCAGTGCGGCACTGGCCATCGATCGCATGGAGCAGAACGGCCAGGTGCCGGGCCTCGGGCCGGTACTGGTGAGCGGTGCAAGCGGCGGAGTCGGCAGCGTGGCCATCGACCTGCTCAGCGGCGCCGGTTACGAGGTCGTCGCCGTAAGCCGCAAGCCGGACAGCGGTGGCTACCTGGCGGCGCTGGGTGCGAGCCGGGTCATCGATGCCGGCAGCGTGGTGCACGGCGATGCGCCGCTGGAAAAGGCGCAGTGGGGTGGGGCCGTGGATAACGTGGGCGGCGACACGCTGGCCTGGCTGACGCGCACCGTCAGGCCATGGGGTAATATCGCCAGTATCGGCCTGGCGGGCGGCGTGCAGCTCAATACCACGGTGATGCCGTTCATCCTGCGCGGTGTGAGCCTGCTTGGCATTACCTCGGCCAACTGCCCGATGGAGCGGCGCTGCAAGGTCTGGCAGCGGCTGGTCACCGACCTCAGGCCGCGCCACCTGGAACACATGGTGGCCGGGGTCGTCAGCCTCGAGGCATTGCCCGGCGTATTCAACCAGGTGCTGTCCGGGAACCACCGCGGTCGCTTTCTGGTCACAGTCAACAACCCGTAGCGCGCCACCGGCCTGTGGCGCGCCATCAACAGGAGAACCCTCCATGACACGCATCGTAATCACCGCTCTAGCCCTGAGCCTGCTGCTGGCCGGCTGCCAGTCCACCCTGACCGGGGACTATTACTCGCGCGATGATGCGCGCCGTATTCAGACCGTGCAGTACGGTAGTGTCGAGGCGACACGCCCGGTGGTCATCGAGGGCACCAAGACACCGGTCGGAACGGTTGCGGGCGGCGCGGTTGGCGGCATCGCCGGCAGC
>JBATJF010000397.1:0-6471 GCA_049668345.1 Gammaproteobacteria bacterium | reverse complement strand
CATGAATGCATCCCGGATGTAGTCGACCACTGCCGCGATCTGGTCTTCCGAGAGCTGGCTGCCGAAGGCTGTCATGGCCGTACCGGGGCGCCCGTGGGTGACGGAGGCAAGCATGCGCCCGCGGGTCAGCTGGCTGACCGGGTCGGTAACCGTGAAGTTGACGGGTGGCGGATTCAGCGAGGTCTGCCCCCAGACGGCGCCGACCCCGTCATCACCGTGACACACGGAACAGGTCGAGTCGTAGATGCGTTTGCCATCGGTCTGACTCGCGCTGACGATTCCGCTGCCTACGCGGGCGGCTTCCTGGCCGGTGGCGTGCCTTTCGTCGGGGGCAGGCATGAATTCCGAACGGATATAGTCGACCAGTCCCGCGATCTGCACGCCGTCCAGCTGGCTGCTCCAGGCGGCCATGGCGGTGCCCGGCTTGCCGTTGGTGATAATGGCGGTCATGTAGTCGCGGGTCAGCAGGTGTGCGGCTGCAGGATCGGTGAAATCGCGCGGGGGCGGCTGCAGGCCCCGGATTGCGTGTGAGCGGCCGTCACCCTTTTCGCCATGGCATACCGAGCAGTAGTCTGCATATGTCTGCGCGGTTGACCCGGCAAACGCAACGCCGTGCAGACACAACATCAATGTTGTCAATACAGCGCGCCAGGAGCGGGCTGGGTCGGGTATCAGCATTATGTTGCGACCTCTCACGTGGTTCCAACAGCCCGGTCCCGGGTCCCGATATTCTACATGTTACTGTACAGAGGTATTTTAGCTGCCGGCAACAATATCTTGGTGACTTAGTCACCAAGACCGCGGCTGAAAGATGATCTGGATCAGCTGATAGCGTTATTTGCATTTCCGGGCTGGTGCAGGATCTGTGTGTTCGTATAATTCAATATCGTTCAAGCAGCCAGCATAACCAGCTGCATTCCTGTTCTCGACCAGACCGGATAATGAAGCCATGCAATGGACTACTCTCTGCGCCACTGCGATACTCGCCCTGCTTGCCGGTTGTGCGGCAACACCCGGTCCACAGGCCCCGGAGGCCGGCCCGCTATATTTTCCGCCGCCACCCGAGCAGCCGCGCTTCGTGTATGAGCGGACGGTACGGGGCAGTACCGATATTCAGAAACTGGACAGCAAGGACCGCATGCGACTCATGCTGACCGGCGAGTCGGAAGAGGGCAACGCGCTGGCAAAACCGTTCGATGTGTCGGTCTGCCAGGGGCAGGTCTACATCAGCGATACCGTCAGGCGCAGCGTCATGGTGTTCGATGTGCCGGGACAGACATTTTTCGAGCTGGGTCTCGAGGAACCCGGGACCTTGAGCAAGCCGCTGGGGCTGGATACGGATGACGATTGCAATGTCTATGTCGCCGACGGCACAACCCGGCGGGTGCTGGTCTATGACCAGTCGGGCCGCTTCCTGAAGGCCCTGGGCGGGCAGCAGTGGTTTGAACGCCTGTCTCATGTCGCAGTGGACGGTAATGGCAGTAGAGTCTATGCCGTGGATACCGGCGGCGTGACGACCGAGGCGCATTATGTGCGGGTGTTCGATGTAGCCAGCGGCGAACACCTGAACGACATCGGCAAGCGTGGCAGCGAACCAGATCAATTCAACCTGCCCCGCGATATCGAGGTCGGCCCCGACGGCAACCTGTACATCGTCGATGGTGGTAATTTCCGGGTGCAGGTATTCACACCGCAGGGCGGTTACATCCGTTCCATCGGTTCGCTGGGGCGTCGCTATGGACAGTTCGCGCGACCCAAGGGTATAGCGCTTGATACCGAAGGCAATATCTACGTCAGCGACGCCGCGCACGGTAACTTCCAGATTTTCGATGCTGCCGGCCAGCTGTTGCTGTTTGTCGGGGAGCGCTCCGAAAAGTACGATCGTGCCACCTACATGCTGCCGGCCGGTATCGATGTCGACGAGGACGGTCGAGTCTACATGATTGACCAGTATTTCAGGAAGCTGGATGTCTACCGGCCGGCAGTACTGCCGGAAACCGGCGGATATCTCGGGGCGTGGCCAGCACTCTAGACTGGTAGCTGCAACAGGCCAAGGTTGGTTTTCCTGCCGTTTGGCGCTACTCTCGCGTGTCATAACAATCTGAACAAGGGGACACGTGGTGGCTGATCTTCCCGACTGGGTGAAGGAATTTCCCGAACTCGACAATCTTGATGACCCGGAGTGGGTCAGGGTCGCATTGCGCGCGAACGAAGTGAGCTTGCCTGCCAATTACGAGGTGTTTCGCGAGGGGAACTCCTGCAAGAACTATATTTTCGTGATCGATGGCGCGACGCGCGTCTACAAGGGCTTCGAAAGCGGCAGGGAGATCGTGCTGTACCGGTTGCACACGGGCGAGACCTGCAGCCTGACGACATCCGTGCTGCTGGCGGGTGGTCGCTATCCGGCCAACGCGATTACCGAGGCGGAAACGCACGCCGTGCTGATACCGTCGCGTGATTTTCACTCGGTGTTCAATGCCTCCCAGATGTTTCGTGATTACGTTTGCCGGGTGTTCGGCGGGCGTATTCGCGACATGATCATGTTGCTCGAGGCCGTTACCATGCGCAACGTGAATGTGCGCCTGGCACGCTGGTTGCTGGACAACCGGACAGCAGCAAACATAGTCGAGGCCTCGCACCGCGAGCTGGCCTATGAACTTGGCACGGCTCGCGAAGTGATCAGTCGCCACCTGCGGGAATTCGAGAAACAGGGCTGGGTCAATCTGTCCAGAAAAAATATCGAGTTGCTCAACACAGCGGCCATCGAGGAGTTGATAAGCGGTATTCGCTAGCACGACTAACGCCGTACTGCCTGTTTCCTTTTGCGGTCCCGGACAGTTCGCGTCCGTCTTGTTCTATATTACCGGCTGATATGTTCCTGTACGTGCAACCGGAGCCGATGTAATGCCGGTGTGCTGTTACAGGTGCCGTGATCCGCGGGCGTTTTGTACCAGCTGTCGGGCACCGCTTGTGTTGTTGATGCAATTCTCGAATTACCTGCGTGTACTGCCAACTGTGACTTAGTCACACGATTACTCGCCATGACCTTGCTTTTGCGCTGCTGTAATAGCAGTGCCTGCTGGCGAAAAAACCCGCTTGTTATTATCTGGTCGCCCATGTACTGGACTTGCGCTGTAACAGTCATCAGCGAATTGCGTATCGTGTGCTGTTAATGGTGACTAAGTCACACGAATGGCAGCTATCGCATAGCACGTCTGCAGAAAAATATTCATGCTTGATCTGAATCAAGTAAATAACGGGCTCACGGTGACTAAGTTACGAACAAATTTCCTCCGTCTGATTTACGATGTTTTTCAACACATCAACGTGTACGACTCAATTCTGACGGATGGGGGAATCGAAATGAAAGTATGCCAGTTTCCAAAAACCATTATTGGTGTCCTGTTACTGGCCCCCTGGACAGGGTATGTCGTGGCTGGTGTCGTCGGCAGCCAGCATGACCTGACTGCAGGCGGTGGAGCGCAAGGTCAAAGCGCAAATACGGACGAGGTGTGCGTGTTCTGTCATACGCCACACGGTTCCGATGTCAATGCGCCGGTCCCGCTGTGGAACAAGGTGCTGGGTACACCGGGCAGCTATACCCAGTATTCCACCTTGCAAACCCCGTCCTTCGACTCAACGGAAGCCCCGGTCGGTTCTGTCTCGCTGGCCTGTCTGTCCTGTCATGACGGCACGCAAGCCATGGACGTGGTGATCAATCTGCCGGGCTCTGGCGGCTATAACGTCGCCGGTGCACAGACCGACCCGGTTGCCCTGGGTGTCATGACCGGTACCCCTGTGCCGATGCTGGGTACCGACCTGACCGATGATCATCCGATCAGTATGCAGTATGGCGGTGGCGGTCCTAGTGCAGCGGATGCCGATGGTACCTTTACCGGCACCCTGGGTGATCCCGACTTCAATGCACCCGTGAAGGCAACGGTGAACACCAACCCGATCTGGTGGGTGGACAGCCCGGTGGGTACGGTCGGTACACGCCAGAAGTCCGATATGATCCTGTATGCGAGAAACGACCTGGGTACCGTGCAGCCGTTTGTGGAATGCGGCAGTTGCCACGACCCGCACAATGATACGACCCAGAGTGCTACCTCGGTTGCGTTCCTGCGTATCGACAATACCGCAAGCCAGATTTGCACGACCTGTCATACCAAGTGATCAGCTGAAGGGCTGATACTGGGGAACAGTCCCCCCATTGGCCTGGTCGGGTGCAAACCTGTCCAGGCCGCATTTTTTGGCGGGCGGTCCGGTTATGGTGTGTATGCACCGGAACACGATAACGATAAGGGTATTACGGATATGAAGAGATATGCTTGTAAGATTCTGGTAGTTGCTGCCGCTCTGTGCCTGCCTGGCTATGGCATGGGTGCGGATGCGGCGGGTGGTGTGGCACAACAGGACACGGAGCTGTTCGCGAGCGTGGGTACATCCTCGATTACCGTCGAGGAGTACAACCAGGCCGTGCAGCAGGCAAGCCGGAGCAAGTTCTATCACGGCACGCCAGCGGAAGGCGCGATGGACCAGCTGCGCCACGATGTCGCGCGCGAGGTGATTACCCGGGAACTGCTGCTACAGGAAGCGGCACGGCGCGGACTGACGGCTGACGAGGCGGCAATCACGAAAAGCATCGCCGAATTCGACCAGCGCTACGCAGACAGTCCGCGCTGGAAGGAGCAAAGGGACGTGATGATAGAGTCGCTGTCGCAGCACTACCGGGAACAGGACCTGCTGCAGCAGCTCGAGTCGGAGTACCGCAAGGTCGCACCCCCGGACCAGGTACAGTTGCAGGAATTCTACCGTACGCACCAGGACAAGTTCACCGAACCTGCCCAGCACCGGTTATCACTGATCCTGCTGCGGGTCGATCCTTCGTCGCCGAAAGAATTGCTGGATGCCGCCATGCAGGAAGCCAGCCATCTGGTCGCCCAGCTGGCGGACGGCGCCGATTTCGCCGAGCTGGCCAGGTTGCATTCGGCCGATAACACGTCCCGGCAGGGTGGTGACATGGGCTATCTGCATGCCGGCATGCTGAGCCCGGTTGCGGAGGAAGCGATCGCAGGACTTGAAACCGGTGAAGTGTCTGCACCATTACGGCTGCTTGAAGGCGTTGCGATACTGCGCCTAGAGGATCGCAAGCAGGCACAGCTCAGAAAGTTTGAAGAGGTCAGCGCGCGAGCGCGCGATCTCTGGCTGCGGGAACAAAGTCAGCTGGCCTGGCAGCGACTGCAGGACGAACTATGGGAAAAAACACCGATCAGTGTCCACGATGCCTTGCTTACGCTCAATCTCCGCAAGTGATCGTGTGTCCGGTGTCGGTGACTGCCGGTTGTGCGGAATGGTCGCCGCGATTGTGACTGCAGGCTCTGGATTATTGCTGTATGCAGTGCAAGGACAACAATGATGAGAACGGGGCGGGAGGGCGCATCGAAGCAGGACGATTCCATGCCTTTTTTCGGCCGGCAACAGGAGATTCTGAAAAGTGCGCTGATCCATGAGCCTGAAAAAACACCGACATGCCGGACATTGGGTGTGCGGTGTCACGGTCTGCATAGCCATGCTGGTGTCATCGGAACAATCCGGTGCTGAACTGCCCCCGGTCAAAATCTGGGGAGAGCTTGGCTATGACTTTCGTCTGGAGAAATTCGAGAGCGGTAGCGATAGCCTGGAACAGGCTGCCATCGCACGAGTAAATGGTGCGACTTACCTCTACCAGCCCTGGATCGCCACGGTGGAGGGCAGCCTGGGTTTTGATATACGCATGACAGAGCGCGATACCGGCGATACCGATAGTGACAGTATCACCGGCTCTGGCAGGCTGCGGCTGTTTCCGCAAAGCCGATTCCCCTTTGAGGCATTTGCCGAGCGCACGGATAGCCGGTCCGATACTGATCTTGCCGGACTGGACCTGGAGCGGACACGCGCAGGCATTCTGCAGCGCTATACCACCCTTGGCGGTACTACCTACAAGCTACGCTATGAGCACACCGAGCAGGTTAATGACACCCGGTCCGCGACCGGTGTGCCGGAAAGAAATCATGATGTCGCTGACCTCGTACAGGCCAGCTTCAACAAGAATATCGATGCGCACAGCATTCACTTCGACAATCAGCTGAGCGTCATTGAGCGTGACAACAGCCTGGACAGAAAGACAGAAACCCTGTTTTCCTCACTGCGGCATAGCTATAGCCCGGGTCCGACGCTCTCGGCCGAGGATATGCTGACCTACAATATGACCGAGGTGCAGCGTGCGCTTGCCGATGTGAAAACCGGTATCTTGCAGCTCAACAGCTTCGCTTTCTGGCGTCCGAAAGCCAGGAAACCGCTGCGCGTCAACGCGACCCTGCGGGCGCTGGACAGGACTTCGGAATCCGGCAGCAGCGGGAGTTCCGTGCAGTCGGCGACCGGTACGATCGGGGCCACCTATCAATGGAGCCCGCGCTGGCTGCTCAGCGG
>JBATJF010000396.1:0-1812 GCA_049668345.1 Gammaproteobacteria bacterium | reverse complement strand
GAACAGATCTCCCAGTTCCTGGTGCGGGATGCGCGACAGAATGGTCGGATTGTTGATCTTGTAGCCATTCAAATGCAGGATCGGCAATACTGCGCCGTCGCGGATCGGGTTGAGAAACTTGTTGGAGTGCCAGGAGGTGGCCAGGGGGCCGGTTTCTGCCTCGCCATCACCGACGGCTACCGCCACCAGCAGGTCCGGATTGTCGAAAGCCGCACCGAACGCGTGCGATATGCTGTAACCCAGTTCACCGCCCTCATGGATCGACCCCGGGGTTTCCGGTGTACAGTGGCTGCCAATGCCGCCGGGGAACGAGAACTGCCTGAAGAAGTTCTTCATGCCTTCCGCATCTTCGCTTTTGTCCGGATAGATCTCGGTATAGGTGCCTTCCAGGTACACCGGCGCCAGCACCCCGGGCGCACCATGGCCCGGACCGGCCAGAAAAATCGCGTTCAAATCCTCTTTGACAATCAGGCGGTTCAGGTGGGTATACATGAAAGACAGGCCCGGGCTCGCGCCCCAGTGGCCCAGCAGGCGATTCTTGATGTGCTTGGGTTTCAGCGGCTCCCGGAGCAGGGGGTTTTCCTGCAGGTAGATCATGCCCGCCGCCAGGTAATTGCACGCCCGCCAGTAGGCATCGATGTTCGCGAGTGCATCGGGAGACAGGGGTTGTTCATTGATTTCCAGTTGGGATGTGCCAGCAGTCATGACAAGGAACTCCTGTTATTTGCAATAAAAGGTTTAAAGAATGTTAATAATAGAGGTCAGCGCGCATTGACAACTTATACTGAAAATAGATGTGCGCTGACACCCTGAATTGGTTACAGGGTTTTAAGGAACGCAACCAGCGCATCTTTCTCGTTTTGCGGCATGCCGACATAGGCCTGTTGTGAGGTGTCCGCCTCACCGCCATGCCACAGGATCGCCTCATTCAGGTCACGCGCCCGGCCATCGTGCAGATAGGCCTCGCCGCCGCTCACACCCGCGGTCAGGCCGATATTCCATAACGGCGCAGTGCGCCATTCGGCTCCCGAGGCGTTGCCTTCCACCAGCGTTGATGCCAGGCCGGGCCCCATATCATGCAGCAGCAGGTCGGTATAGGGGTGGATGGTTTGATCGCGCAGTTCCGCATGTGGATGATAAGGCGAGGTCTGGAAGGTATCTGTATGGCATCCGCTGCAGCCGGCGCTGTTAAACAACGCCTCACCCTGGAGGGCGACAGGATCATTCAGGTTGCGGCGGGCGCTGACACCCAGCAGGGAGAGGTAAGCGCTCAGATTGTCGAGATGCTGATCGGCTATTTCACTGCCAACAGGGCCGCAACCGGTTTGCAGCGCACCACAGTCGGGGAGGGGCATGACCGAGGTCATCACGCCCAGATCGGTATTGAGCGCCGACGCCACCTGGTGTTTCACCCTGGCCTGAGACGCTTTCCAGCCGAATCGGCCGATGCGTGTCTGGCCCGTTTCAGGGTCGGTCACCAGGCGCATGCGGCCGGAAATACCATCGCCATCACTGTCATTGGGGTCTGCCAGGGCCTGGATATCCGTCTCTTTGATCGCCTCCAGCAAACCCATCCCCACTAACTGCGGAGCAATACGGGCGGAGAACCTGGCGGGTGCTGTGCCACTGAAGCTGAAACTGGGCCAGCGCAGGCCACTGCCTTGATTCCAGCTGCTGATGCTCACGCTGCCTTCCGCCTGGCCGCTGGTGGATTGCGGTTGCAGCACCGCACCCGCCAGGGGATCCGGTTTGCCGCTGGCGTCGCCGGTCCTGACAACGTACTGCTTCAGGGGCTGTCCCGCTGCCGGAGGC
>JBATJF010000395.1:0-2582 GCA_049668345.1 Gammaproteobacteria bacterium | reverse complement strand
TAGTGCCGCCGGCCGGCAGGCTGCCGATCACCGCCATCAGCTCGGGCTTGCTGCCACACTCCAGGCCGATGCGTGCGCCGCCGTGCGCGACCAGCGCCTCGACCACGTGCCGCTGCTGGTTGACCTTGATCGGGTAGATGGCGGTGTAGTTCGCCGGGTAGCCGGCGAGCTGCATGGCGGCGGTGAACGCGCCGTGCAGGCGGTCCACGCGGTTGCGCAGGATATCGGTGAAGCGCACCAGCACCGGCAGGGTCAGGCCGTCTTCGTGCAGGCGGTCGACCAGGCCATGCAGGTCGATGGCCGGCGTATCGGCGTGTCCGCCCGGCCGTGCCAGCAGGTGGCCATTGTCACCGACATCGAAATAGCCGGCGCTCCAGCCGGGGATGTTGTACTGCCTGCGGGCGTCATCGGGTGTCCAGTTCATGACAGGCACGATAATGACAGCGGGCGGTAATAGCAATGGTTCGTCGCGAACATGTATGTGCAGGGAATGTCGCAGGGTGCGCTTCACGCACCGAAAACGGTGCACAGAGTGCACCCTGAGGCTGCTGCCAATATCCAGGGTCATCTATAGACCCCATTGATCCCGCCCCGCCCGATCTTGTATTGTCTGCCACCCGACCTGCCATACCGAGGATGTAGCCGTGACAGACAAAGACCAGTGGTTCACCGAGATATACGAAATCGGGGGCTCCGCCTTCGGCGTGAAAATCCGTGAGCGGCTGCACAACGAGCAGACCGAATACCAGCATATCGAGATCTACGCGACAGAGAAGTTCGGCAACCTGATGGTCATCGATGGCTGCTACATGCTCACCGCCCGCGAGAACTTCATCTACCACGAGATGATGTCTCACCCGGCACTGTTCACCCACCCGTCTCCGGAACGTGTGGTAATCATCGGCGGCGGCGACTGCGGGACACTGCGCGAGGTGCTGAAACACGGCCGCGTCACCCATGCGCTGCAGGTCGAGATCGACGAGCGCGTCACACGCCTGGCCGAGGAATTCTTTCCGGAGCTGTGCGTGGCGAACGAAGACCCGCGCGCCGAGTTCCTGTTCGGCGATGGCATCCGCTGGATGAAGGAAAGCACGCCCGGCACCGTCGACATCGTGATCGTCGACAGCACCGATCCGGTCGGACCGGCGCTGGGACTGTTCACCGAGGATTTCTACCGCGACTGCCACCGCGCGCTGGGCGACAACGGCATCCTTATCCAGCAGAGCGAGTCACCTTTATATAACATGGACATCATCAACCCGATGCACAAGGCGATGCGCGCAGCCGGCTTCGTCGACGTGCAGACGCTGTTCTTCCCGCAGCCATGCTATCCCTCAGGCTGGTGGAGCGCCACCATGGGCAGCAAGCAGCCGATGGCCGGGCGCTTCCGCGAACAGGATGCCGCCGGCAAGAGCTTCGAAACACACTACTACAATGCCGCCATCCACAAGGCCGCGCTGACCCCGCCGGAGTTCTTCAGGCAGGCGCTGGAATAGGGCGTAAAACGTGAAACGTGAAACGAATAATAGCCACGGAATCCAAGGAAGAACACGGAATAATAACAATGCAGGCGTAGGGTGCGTTTTACGCACCGACAATGGCTCAAAGGGAAAGGGAAGACCATGCGCGCACATCCAGGACTAACCATTCAAGACGCAGGGTGTGTGTTATATGACCGGTAACGACACACAGGCAACAGCCGTCAGCTTGTTCGGACTGTAACGTGTAATTTGTTGCCTGGTTGATATTGATAAGGCTTGTTGTAATCTTTTCGTGCTCTTTCATGGATTCCGTGGCCATGATATTTCGCACCCGTAATTCACGTTTAACCTTTCACGTCTCACCCAATGGTGCACAGAGTGCACCCTACATTTTTTCCGTGTTCTTCCGCGGATTCCGTGGCCAGACTTTTTTCATTTCACATTTCACCATTCAAGCAGATAGTGACGCCGTGTACGCTCACGCACCGGGGTGCCCACAAGCCACCCACTGAACGACGCCCTCAGTTACACCAGCGCTTGACGGCTTCGCGCGCCTGCGCAAGCGACTGTTCACGCGCATCGTCCGGCAGGTATACACGATTGCCTGATTCATCGAGGGAATACACGCGGCCGGCACGCTCCATGCTGCGCAGGTGATCGCGTGCATAGTTACAGCGCTTTTGCCGCTGCTCGCGTTCGGCCTTTTCCTCTTCGGCCTGGCGCTCCTTCTGCTGACGCTCGTCACGCATGGCGTCGAGCAGGCGTTGCGTCTTGTCCATGCGCGCATCAGGTGCCGCCGCGCCGGCCGGGGATGCGGACCCGTCAATCTTGCGCAGGCTGTGGACACGGCTGTCACACGGTGAGTCGCGGTATTGCACGCCGCCATCGGCACCGGTGCACTTGAAGACCTCGGCCGCTGCAATTGACCAGGACAGCAGCATCGCAAGCATGGGGATTAACCTGGTCACGGCGAGTACCTCATTGTTCAGTTATCCGGTTCGACTATGCCTGCATTCCCATCCCGATAGTCGCACATACGGGAGCGGACCCCGTCCGCAATCATTTTTTTAACACCCATCGCGCGATGTACAGGGAGGTACG
>JBATJF010000394.1:0-3223 GCA_049668345.1 Gammaproteobacteria bacterium | reverse complement strand
GCTGGAAAAAAACCTTGAGTTCGCGCTGGGCCATCGCGACATCGTGCGACGTTTCGGGCGTTTCCCGCACCGTAATCGTGTCCTCGGGCGTGACAGCAGTGCCGAGGAACTCGCCTGGCTGGCCTCGGGCGAGGCCTTTAAACCCTGAAATTTGAGGATAAGAACCTGCCCCGGTGTAATCCGGGGCAGGGTCGTCGAACGGAAAAAGACGTGTGACTCAGCGGCGGGCCCTGCTATTCACCGCCCAGGCTTTTGTCTGCTGTTCCCTGCATGCAATCAGCAAGGTACTTTTCCTTCTGGTCATCTTCCAGTCCGGAAGCTATGAAATCTGTAATACATTTTGCCTTTTTGTCGGCATCGGCTTCGTTATCACCGGTTGCGTTGCTCTCGTTCGCGGCATAGGCCATGCCCGAGAGGGCAAGGGCGACAGCAATCACCACACTGCTATACTTCATTTCTATCTCCTGACAGACCGTCCGGTCTGTACATCCTTCGCGAGCAGTTTGCCCGCATCACGTATTAAAGGGGTAGGAACCGGCTCTGTAAAATGAATTTATTTCATCCTGACGATGCAGGAATGGATTCCCGGGCGCTGCCGGGACAGGATGCGGGACCGCCATCCGTCCGCTGCCGGATGGTGCGACCGACAAGGCAGGACGGCCGCCGGAAACTGCGGTAACATCGTGTCATGCTAGTTTGTACAGTTACATCGCAGGTCGTGCGGTCATGCTGAGTGTCCACCTGGAGCCAGTGGCGTGAAGCCGGGTCCTGTACTGCTGGTAATCTTCGACGGCTTCGGTCTTAACCCGAGTCGCGCCCACAATGGCTGGGCGCTGGCACGCACACCGCATCTCGATCACTATTTCTCCAGCTGGCCGCATTCCGTGCTGCAGGCCTCCGGCCGTGCCGTCGGGTTGCCGGACGGGCAGTTCGGCAATTCCGAAGTCGGCCACCTGACGCTCGGTTCGGGGCGCATCCTGGAGCAGGACCTGGTGCGTGTTGCCGATGCCATCTACGACGGCGGGCTGGCGCAAAACCCGGTCTGGCAGGACATGCTCAAGGGCGCGCGGCGAATACACCTGGTGGGCATGGTGTCCGATGGAGGCGTGCATTCCCATATCGAGCACCTCCTCGGCGTGCTCGATATGCTGCACGAGAGCGGCATCCAGCCCGTGCTGCACATGATCACCGACGGACGCGATACCGCCCCGCGAGCCGCACTGAGGTATCTTGACCGGCTCGAAGAGAAGCTGGCAAGCCTGGGTACGGGGATCATTGCCACGGTATGCGGACGCTATTGCGCCATGGACCGTGCCAAGCACTGGGATCGAACCGAACGTGCCTGGCGCTGCCTGGTACGGGCCGATGGCCTGAGCGCAGACTCGGCGCGCGCCGCCATCGAGACGGCATACGCACGCGGTGAAGGCGATGAGTTTATCCAGCCCACCGTGATCGGCGGCTACCAGGGCATGGATCTGTCCGACCCGGTGCTCTGTTTCAACTTCCGCAGCGACCGCATGCGCCAGCTGGCCGCCGCGTTCGGACTGACGGGATTCGATGGCTTCGCGCGTGACGGCAGGGTGCTGCAGCGCCTTGTGTGCATGACCGAATACGATGCGAATTATCCATTTGCGGTGCTGTTTCCACCGCAGTCGCCGCAGCAGGTGCTGGCCGAGGTGATCAGCGCCGCCGGGCTGCGCCAGCTGCACTGCGCTGAAACCGAGAAATACCCGCACGTGACCTATTTCTTCAATGGCGGGCGTGAGCTGCCATACCCGGGTGAGGAGCGGATCATCGTGCCTTCACCCCAGGTCGCCACCTATGACATGCAGCCGGAGATGAGTGCCCCGAAGGTCGCTGATGAACTGATCAATGCCATCGAGGGCGAGCAGTATGATTTCATCGTGACCAATTTTGCCAATACCGACATGGTTGGACATACCGCGCGCCGCGAGGCGATCATCCGGGCCGTAGAAACCATCGACAACGAGAGTCACCGCGTCTTTCGCGTGGCACTGGAACACGGCTGGCGTATCCTGCTGACGGCGGATCATGGCAACTGCGACGAGATGGTCAATCCCAATACCGGCGAACCGCATACCCAGCACAGCGAATACCCCGTACCGTTCCTGATCATGGGGGCGGGGCCGTTGCGGCTGGGCACCGGCCGCGGCCTGGCGGATATCGCACCCACCATCCTCGACCTGCTCGGTCTGCCGCGGCCGCCGGAGATGACCGGACACAGCCTGATACTGAAAGGCGTACTGTTGTGAACCGGAGGCAGTCATGAATGATACCCGCGATTCAAGAGTTGCCGTGCTGGCGCTTAATCCGGCCGTTGATATCAGCTACGAGGTGGCGCAACTGGTCGCCGATCGCAAGGTGCGCGCGGACAGTACCCGCTATGACCCGGGCGGCAACGGCATCAACGGGGCCCGGGCGCTGGCCGAACTGGCCACGCCGTTTCGCTGCTGCAGCGTGGTCGGCGGTGAAAGCGGCGACCTGCTGCTGCGCCTGCTCGGTGACCGGCTCGGCGACGATCACAGCATCTTCCGGGTCGCGGGCGAGACCCGGGTCAATGCCACCCTCCTGCAGAAGTCACCGCCGACCCAGTACGAGGTGGACAGTTGCGGGCCCGAGATACCGCCCGGAATCCTGAACGATATGGATCGCTGTTTCCTTGCTGACTGCGGTAAAGGTTTCGGCGTGCTGAGCGGTTCGAACCCGCCCGGCGTGCCGGATTCACATCGCCGTCTGCTGGCAGAACAGCTCGGGGCGCAGGGCGGCAGGGCGGTAGTGGATGCCTACGGCCCGGTGTTGCAGGAGGCGTTGCTGGCTAACCCGTATCTGCTGCGGCTTAATCGCTACGTGCTGGAAATGACCACCATGCGGCGCCTGGAAAGCATCGAGGTGGTTGCCGCTGCCGCGCGCGAACTGCAGCAGGGCGGTGTCGAAATCGTCTGCATCTCGCTCGGGGCGGACGGCGCCATCCTGGCCGAGGCGCAGAACAGCTATCACTGTGCCGCGCCACGCATGCACGTGCAGTCCACGGTCGGTTGTGGTGACGCGCTGCTGGCCGGCCTGGTGTCCGCTGCAGCGCAAGGCGCGGATGCACAGACGATGCTGCGACTCGGTGTCGTGTGCGGCACGGCCACGGCCGCGCACCCGGGAACGGAATTGTTCAGCATCGGGGAAATCGAGCCCCTCTCCGCCCGGGTGCAGG
>JBATJF010000393.1:0-3104 GCA_049668345.1 Gammaproteobacteria bacterium | reverse complement strand
TGGAGGTAACGAAGTGGCTGAAGCCTTCGATGTAACGGATCATTTCAGATGATCCAGCGAGTGTGCAGGCCGTAACGTGAGTGAACGCTGAGCAATCCTCGAAAAGGACGTTGCACAGGCCGACCCGTCCACCCATGCGGGGAAGGCTGACAGGACCGGGGGAATGAGCAAGGCAGCGCCCCCAGTCCCTGTGCCGGGGTAGTGGCGACAGCATGTACACAAGGGAAACGCGCGCAACACGGGAAGCCCCTTGGCGTGGTGAGGGATGACCAACCGGACGCCCGTGGGGACAGGCCGGGCGCCCTGGGGTGGCGGAGAGGTTCGAAGTACCGGGGAAGCCGGGTAATGCCGGGGGAGGGAAGGGACCTCAGTTCAAGACAAACGCAGGACGCAGGAAAGGACAGGAGATTGGGTAACCTATCAACTCCAGAGAGTGTTCAGAAACTGCAGAAGGCGTTACACGCGAAAGCGAAGGCAGAGCCTGACTTTCGTTTCTATGCCCTGTACGACAAGATTTACCGGGAAGACATCCTGGCGCATGCCTATGCCCAGTGCCGCTCCAACAAGGGGGCGCCGGGTGTGGACGGTCAGGACTTTGCGGACGTCGAGGCGTATGGACGGGAACGGTGGCTGGGTGAACTGGCGCTTGCGCTCAGAGAGGAGACGTATCGACCGGAACCGATCAGACGTGTGTTTATCCCCAAGGCCAATGGCAAGTGCCGGCCGCTGGGCATCTCAACCCTGCGGGATCGGGTCTGCATGACATCTGCGATGCTGGTGCTGGAACCGATCTTCGAGGCCGACCTTCCACCAGAGCAGTATGCCTACCGTCCGGGGCGCAATGCCCAGCAGGCGGTGGTCGAGGTGGAAGAGGTGCTGTTCCGCAGTCACCCGGACGTTGTGGACGCCGACCTCTCGGACTACTTCGGGAGCATCCCCCATGCCGAATTGCTGAAATCGGTCGCACGCCGTGTCGTTGACCGGCGCGTGCTGCACCTGATCAAGCAGTGGCTGGAATGTCCCGTAGAAGAAACCGATGGGCGCGGGCGGAAGCGGCGGACCACGGTGGCGAAAGACAGCCGTTGCGGTATCCCGCAGGGCGCTCCCATCTCACCCCTGCTGGCGAACCTGTACATGCGCCGGTTCGTGCTGGCATGGAAGCAGCGGGGACTGGAGCAACGCCTTGGCAGTCGGATCGTGAACTATGCAGACGACCTGGTGATCCTGTGCAAACGCGGTAAGGCCGAAGAGGCCGAGCTGAGGATGCGCGAGATCATGAGGCAGCTGAAGCTCACGGTCAATGAGGAGAAGACACGCATATGCAAGGTACCGCAAGAGCGGTTCGATTTTCTGGGTTTTACGTTTGGGCGGATGTATTCGGCGGCGACGGGGCAGGCTCGTTTGGGCTACCGGCCGTCGAAGAGCAGTATCCAGCACATGGTGAGAAAGATCCATGCGCTGACCGCCGAGGCGATGGGTTGGCAAGAGACCACAGCGTTGGTGGGCCAGTTGAATCGCATATTGCGAGGCTGGGCAAACTACTTTCAGGTAGGGAGTGTCAGCCATGCTTACCGTGCACTCGACTGTTACACCACGATGCGGTTGCGCCGGTGGTTACGCAACAAGCACAAGGTCAGACGCAGTGGGGGTGTGGCTTATCCTGACGCGTACTTTTACGAGACGTTACGTCTTGTTCGTCTGTCTTGCTCGGAGCGTAATGTGCCGTGGGCGAAGGCGTGAGGTTTTGTCCGAAAGCCGGATGCGGGAAATCTGCATGTCCGGTTTGATGAGCGGGGTGTGGAAACGGAGTGATGGTTCAGCTATTGAGGCACCGCCAGACGAAAGGGGCGGCAACAGATAGGCTGAACCTTAGACCGCCGCGCCACATCTCGACTCTACCGATTCCTGCTGGTTAGCGAAATCTTATATAAGCGCCTCGTCCAGGGCCGGGATCGGCCAGTGGTTGCCGACCCAGGAAAGAAAACGGCGACCCGAAGGTCGCCGAATGGAGCATAGTGAAGAACTGCCTGGGCAGGACTTACTGGCTTGGTGCAGCCGGTGCAGCCGGTGCGACAGGTGCGCCATAGCCATACGGGGCATAACCGCCGCCGTAGCCACCGGGATAACCACCGCCATAGCCGCCAGGATAACCGCCATAGCCGCCATAACCAGGACCACCCCAGCCGCCAGGATAGCCACCGTAACCGTACGGACCATAGCCACCATAGCCATAGCCACGACCATAACCACGACCATGGCCACGACCGGAACCACCCCCGCTCATGTTGAAGTCCATATCACCCCACCCATCACCGTCGAAGGGGCCCCAGTCTGAACCCCAGTCATTACCACCCCAGGCATGGGCGGAAGACATCGGGACTGCGACCAGGCCGGCGATTGCAGCGCCGGCAAGCATTGTTTTAAAGTTTTTCATCGGTATTACCTCGTGTGTAAACAAACGCTCTAATTTATTAGAACGGCAACATTCTGGCGCATGATTGCTTGTAGCACATTGACCTGGGACAAGATGACGGGTGAATTCATACTCCGTGGACGAGTTGATCGATAGCCATCGAGGAGTTCGCCAGTCATAGCCTTGCAGCGCCGGCCAGCAGCGATGAGGGATCTTCCCGGGCCCTGTTTGAACAGCTGATCGAGGAATGCGGCCTGAGATTTAGAATACCTCCGGTATTCAGCGACATGACTCCCGAGGCCAGCCCGGCGCTGCATCATGAACGCGCGCTGCGCCATGCCGACGGAGTGCTCAAGATACGCTATATCCTCCGACCACCTGGGCGCATCACGATCGATTACCACGATCCCCACAACGCCGCACCCGAGCCCAACCAGCTATTTCCGTTCGAGTCGCTGGCCGCCTGGCTGTCAGGTGACGGCGACACCCCCAACCCGGAATATCCGCAAGCACAGGCGCAAGGACTCTTCAATGCGGGCTGGGCCGCGGCAGCGGTATGCGATTTAAACCCGGACATCTCGCATGACTACAGCCAGGCACGCCAGACAAAGGCCTTTGGATAACAGGACGTGACCGTCTGGCTTCAGTTGCTCTTCAGTGCTCAATTCTGAATGCTGAACTTCGTGCCTGG
>JBATJF010000392.1:0-6507 GCA_049668345.1 Gammaproteobacteria bacterium | reverse complement strand
TTCGGGTCACGCCTACCCGGGTGTATGCCCCGGGCCGGCTGATGCCGCGTTCGAGTCGGCCTACGGTGACGGGCGTGCGATCTACCTGGCGCGTTCCGAGGTCAAGGATACCCATGCGCAGATTCACCGGCGCGAGAAAGAAATCGACGCCTTGTACAAGGACAAGGAGCACAAGCTTGTGGCGCTGGTGCAGAATGGCCTGCAGAAGGAGCAGCGTGTCCTGTTGCTGTACCAGATTCACGAGATCGATCAGGAAATCGAGGCCCTGAACGCCGAAATCGACAGCCTCGAGTACGATCTGCAGGTGCAGCAGGCCTATCTCGACAGCCTGGTCAGCACGGTATCGCGCTAGTACGCTTTCCCGGGCAGGTTCGGGGACTCGGCGTCCGTGGGGCGCAGTCCTGAATTACCGGTAACAACACATGGAAGCAGGGAAAAAGGGACCTTTGTCACCGCTTGCCGCCACCCAGGCCGCACTGGCGGAAGCCAATCGCCGGATGCTCACCGACGAGCAGTTGCAACGCGCGCTGGAATCTTTCGAGAAGATCATGACTTACCGCAGCGAGATGTACCTGCATCTCTCGAGGCGGGTGCGTGTCACCGTGCGCGGGGGTATGGGCGTGTTCGCGGCGGTCGGGCTTGCCATGTTTCTGCTGCTGATCACGCTGGTGATACAGGTCGAGCATGCCGTGGAGAGCAGCCGGCAGCTGGCCGCACACGTCCGTACCGTGGCGGTCGACATGGCCCAGATCGAATCGACCATGACGCAGATCGATGCGCGCATGCAGCGCTTCGACTCGATCGGCGGCTACATGCACGTCATGACCGGCCAGACGGAGCTGATTGCCGATGTCATGGTCAATCTCGACGCCAGGATGCAGGTCATCGACCGGCAGATGTCCGCCATCAATTCGCGGCTGTTCAATGTCACGCGCAGCATGGGTGCGATGGGCGGTGCGGTGAACGGCATGGGCCATTCAGTGACCGAGATCGCCCGCCCGGCAGGCATGTTCGGCTTCCTGCCCTGAGGTTAACGAAGACACATTACCATGCGCCAGCAAATACTCGACGAACTCACGCGCTTCATGCGCGCAATGGAAGATGACCTGTCCTGCTGCTACCGGGACGAAATCGACAAGCAGCGCATGACGACGAGGATCATTCGCGGCACGCTGGCGCTGATGCTCGCGGTGCTGATCGCGAACAGCTATTACCTGTACCAGCTGTCGGCCGGCCTGCACGAGAGCCTGGTGATGGTGGACGTGATGGCGCACCGCGTCGGCCAGGTCACCGACAGCCTGAGCCGGGTGACAGGCTCGATGACGCATATCAGCGCACGCCTGCAGGCGCTGGACGGAATCGACGCCGACATGGCCGGGGTCACCGGCGAGGTGGTGCGTATCAGCGATGCGCTGGGCGGCATCTCCGGGACGGTCACGGGATTAAGCGACGAACTGCTGCGCGTCAACCAGTCCATGGGTGTCATCGACGGCCAGGTGTTTCACATGACCGGCAACGTGCAGCAGATCGGCGGCGGCATGCAGAAGATTTCCGGGCCCATGAACTTCATGAACAAGATGACGCCCTGGTAGTCGCCGGGCATCGCATCCATGCCCGGCTCAGGGCGCCAGTGGCCGCAGGCGGAACAGGCCCTGCAGTTCCGCGTCACTGGTGAAGTACAGCGCACCGTCCGGACCGAATACCACGCCCACCGGTCGCGCCAGCCGCGTACCGTCCACACGCTGAAAGCCGGTCACGAAATCCACCACCTCCCGAGCCTTGCCGGCCTCGAAACGTACCATCAGCAATTGCGGTGCACGCCGCGTGGCCTTGCTGCCATAGGCGCCGCCGGTGGGGCGGGTGCCCCACGAACCGCGCAGTGCGACGATGGCGTTGCCGGCGTATTTCCCGCCGAGTGTATCGTCCGTCGCGAAGGTCACACCCATGGGAGCGTTGCGGGCGGGCAAGGTGGCGACGGGCAGGCTGACCTCGGTGGCCGGGCGCGGCGGTTTCCGCTCGATGCAGCGGTCGCGATGCAGGGTGTTGCCGTCGTACTGAAACCACGGCATGCCGTGGAACGAGCCGTCCGTCAGTCGGGCGAAGTATTCCGGTGGCTGTTCGAAGCCGAGGTGGTCCGGCCCGTTGTTGGAGGCATAGAGCACGCCGGTATCCGGGTGCCAGTCGAAGCCGACCGGGTTGCGCAGGCCGGAGGCAAACGGTTTCCAGGCGGGTTGCCCGCCGCTTTCGTCAAGCACCAGTACCCCGCCACGACGGTCGGCGAAGGGATAGCTGTTGTCGAGGTACTGGTCGGAGCAGTTGCCGGTTATGCCCAGCGACAGGTAGACGCGGCCATCCGGTCCGATGGCGACCGTACGGCTGGTGTGGCCGCCGCCACCGGGCAGGGCGGCGAGGCGCCGTACCGCATCCCGTTCAATGCGCGCCTGACCAGGGGCGTAGGGCGCGCGGTACAGGCCGTCGGTCTGCGCGATGAGTAACTCGCCGTCGCGCCAGGCGACGCTGTGCGGGTAATCCGCGAGCCTGAGCAGCACCTCGGGTTGCCGGTAGGGGGGCGTCAGCCGGTAGATATTTCCGCCGCGCGAGCCGGCCAGCAGGTCGCCGTTGGGCAGGAAGGTCAGCATGCGCGGCGCTTCGAGGTTGTCGGTCAGCAACTCCAGCGTAAGGCCGGCCGGCACCTGCAGGCGCCAGTCCTGCCCGTCGACACGCAGCACCTGGGTGCGCAAGGCGGGAACGTCGGCCGCGATGGCGATCCCGCAATACAGCAAACCCGTCAGCAGCAGAATTCGACGCATGCCGCCAAGGATAGCCGGGCTGGCGGCATTTTTACAGAACAGTGAGAGCCCGCTATCATACGTGCGCCGTTCCATGACCGGACACAAGCATGCACGATTACCCGCTCGCCACCCTGCAGGACATCATCATCCCGGCCGCCCGCGAGGAACTGTTGCCGCGTTTTGCCACGGTGGTGCGTAAACACAAGGCCGATGGCAGCGTTGTGACCGAGGCCGATCTTGCGATGCAGGCACGGGTGTCCGACCGGCTGCTGGCGCGCTGGCCGGATACGCTGTTTCTCGGCGAGGAAATGGCGATGGCCGAACAGCAGGCGCTGATCGCCTCGCGCCAGCCGCTGTGGTGCCTGGACCCGCTCGACGGTACCAGCAACTTCGCTACCGGTATTCCCTATTTCTGTGTCTCTCTGGCCCTGTTGCAGGAAGGCCGGGTGCGGCTTGGACTGGTCTACGATCCGGTGCGCGATGAATGTTTTGCCGCCGGCGCGCAACACGGCGCGCTGCTTAACGGCGCGGCGCTGGCGGTGACCCCCTCCGGGCTGGCGCTGGAGCGGGCCACGGCGCTGGTGGATTTCAAGCGGCTGGACAAGGCGCTGGCGATGCGGTTGGTCACGGACATCCCCTATGCCTCGCAGCGCAGCTTCGGGTCGGTGGCGCTGGACTGGTGCTGGCTGGCGGCAGGGCGCGGTCACCTCTACCTGCACGGTCGCTCCAATGTCTGGGATTACGCCGCCGGTCAGTTCATCTTCGCGCACGCCGGCGGCCATGCCTGCACGCTGCAGGGCGAAGCGGTTTTCACCCAGGCGCTCACGCCGCGCTCCTCGGTGGCCGCGCTCGACAAGCCGCTGTTCGATGCCTGGACAGCCTGGCTGAAGGTGCCGGTCGGCTGAGGCCGGCCGATCGAGCGCCGGCCAGAAAAATATTTTATATCAATATCTTGCATTAATTACTTCATAGTATTTATATTCCGGGGAAGGCATAGCACCTTTGTCGGATAGACCGCTGCGGGCGTTGTATACGAAAATACTGACGGACCATTGTCAGTTAAACGAGCGGAGCCGCCCGCACCCGGGCCGGCGCAGAAGCGCAATAACAACAAAATGAATTTCAAAACGGCCCTGCAATCACTCCGGCACTACAAGCTGCCACGGACGCGAGTCCTCGAGCAGGAACTCGACAGCGTGAGGGCGGATTACCAGGCCGTGTCCGCCCAGCTGGAGCAGGTGCGTGGCGAGTTCGAGCGGGCGCATGACGGCGACACGCAGCAGATTGCGCTGTTGCAATCACAGCTTGGCGATATCGAGTACGACCGCAACGCCGCGCGCCAGCAGGTGCAAACGCTGGAGCGTTCGCTGGAAGAGGTGCGCGGGGAATTCGAACGTGCCCGCAGCAACGACAGCAAGCAGATTGCCGCGCTGCAATCGCAACTGGTGCAGATCGAGTCCGACCGCAACAGCGCGCGCCAGCAGGCAGCCTTGCTGGACGGTGCGCTCGCGACGGCCACGCAACGCCAGGAAACGACCGAGCAGCGCCTGCGTGCGCTGGAGGCCCAGCTTGAGCAGGCGCGTGACCGCCACGCATCCGAGCTTGCGCTGGCCAGGGAGTCCCTGGCCAGCCTGCAATCGGAGCAGCAGACCCTGCTCTCCATGCAGTCGGACATGACGCACAGCTTCAGCGCCGCCAGCCGCGAACTGGTGCGTTCTATCCAGTCCAGGCCGCGCCTGCCGGTATGGCAGCTGGTGCTGGTGGCCTGCCTGCTGTTTATATCCGGGGCGCTGGCAACCGCGCTGGTTCTGCACGAGACGCGCCAGCCACAGGTTGACATGTCCGGCATCAGCGAGGGTATCGATGAGCTGCAGCTGATGATGCAGGCACATTTCAGGAGTCACGATGAACTGCTGGAGACGCTGAACCGGCTCGTCAGCGGACTGTCGACCGGTACCGCGGTGCCGCAGGTTGCGCCGGTGCCGGAGGTGCTGGAACCCGACGAACAGGTGCAACTGGATGTCATGCCGGATGACCAGGTGAGGGTGGTGCAGGAAAACCTCCAGACCCTGGGTTTCGACATTGGTGCGGCCGGTGTCGATGGTGTTCGCGGTGTGCAGACCGGCCGTGCGCTGGCCTGGTTCCGTATCCTGTACCTGCCGGATAATCCGGATGCCTCGATGCAGGACATCGAAACCAGCCTGCAACGCCATGCGGACCTGGCGAAGGCGGACGCGCAGAAGTACCGGCTCGACAGCACGGTGATGGCGGCCATCCGGCTCGGCAACCTGCGCACCGGCGTGGAATTTCCCTACCTTATGGAGCTGGCCGCGGTGGAGAGCAGCTTCAACCCGCGCGCGCAAGCGAATACCACATCCGCCGCCGGTCTGTACCAGTTCAAGGAGGACACCTGGCTGGAGGCGGTCAAACGGCATGGCAGCAGCTACGGAATTGGCCGCTATGCCAAACAGGTTGAATACGTCGTGGATGAAGACGGCAGACGACAGCCGCAAATCACCGATCCGGAACTGCAGCGGAAGGTGCTCGATCTGCGTTTCAATCCGGGGCTGTCCGCCCTGATGGCGGCGGAGAAAGTGCGTGACGGCAAGCGCCGGCTGTCCGGCAAGCTGGAGCGCGAACCCGGTCGCGCCGAACTGTACCTGACGCATTTCTTCGGTATGACCGGTGCACTTTCCTTCCTGGAGGCGCTGGCGAAAAATCCGGACCGCATTGCCGGAGAGATCTTTCCGGGGCCGGCACGCCGCAACCGCAATATCTTCCAGCGCAGTAACCGCACGCTGCGCACCGTCTCCGAGGTCTATCGCGTGCTGGAACGCAAGTTCAATACCGCGCGTTTCGAAGACGGCTAGGAGCCTGTCCGGGTAATCATGTTGCTGCTGCGGCGGCGGGAAACCGGCCCATCGTTGCGATCCCTCTCGTCAAATAGAACCCGCTATTCTCCTCGAACGATCGTAATACCGTCCTCGCTTTCCCACTCGCCTCGCTACGCACAGATTACCCGGACAGGCTGCTGGACCGCATTTTTCACCGGGATCCCGGAAGCCTGCGCAGTGCGCCGCATGCCTGCCAGGACCATGCGGGCATGCTGGCTTCGTTATCTGACCGGGGTTATCCTACCCTGAATTTCCCCCGCCGGTCCGGCGGCAGGATCACGAGGGAGTCGGGTTCATGGTCAGTATGAGCATCCATGGCGGGACATTACGTCGCCGTATACTGCCTGCGCTGACCGGCAGCAAGGTCTGACCGCATGGCAGGCAGGCAACAGCTGCGCAAACCGGTGATCGACCGCTTCAACATCCAGCCCGGGCGGGTTCTGGCACGCAAGTATGAAGTCATCAATCTGCTCGGACGCGGCTGGGAAGGCGAGGTCTACCTGGTGCGCGAACAACGCACGAACATCGAGCGCGCCGTGAAGATGTTCTACCCGCAACGCAATCCCGGTGACAAGATCGCGAATTTCTATGCCTGCAAGCTGCACAAGCTGCGCCATTGCCCGATCGCCATCCAGTATCACACGCACGAGACCATCAGCTACCAGCGCCATCAGATCACGCTGCTGGTGTCCGATTTCGTGGAAGGGGAACTGCTCTCGGGATTTATCGCGCGCCAGCCCGGCAAGCGGTTGCCCGCCTACCCGGCGCTGCATCTGCTGCATGCGCTGGCCTCCGGCATCGAGTGTATCCACCAGATGAAG
>JBATJF010000391.1:0-17369 GCA_049668345.1 Gammaproteobacteria bacterium | reverse complement strand
CCGGCGCGCTATCCCCACCTGCTGCAGAGCGCAACTCCCGGGCGCTATGACATCCTGTTCGCCTGCCCTGGCGACAGCCTGGTGCTTGATGCCGCGGGACGGCTGCTGGGCCCGCCTGTCGGGGCGGATACTGCCGGCTTTCTCGACCGGCTGGATTGCTGGTGGCAGCATGAACAGGACCGCTACGATGGCGGCGGGCTGCCGTTCAGCGGCGGCTGGTTTGTCTATCTCGGCTACGAACTGGCAAGTCAGATCGAACCGCGGCTGCGCCTGCCTGCACCGGCGGCCACATTGCCGGTAGCCTTTGCCACGCGCATTCCCGGCGCCCTGATTTACGACCATGCCGCGGAACGTACGCTGATCGTCTCCGAGCCTGGCCGGCAGGATGTGATAGATACCATTGCCAGCGATATCGCGCATCTGCCCCATACGGCGTCGGTCGCCATGCGCGATGTTGCTATCGAGCGCATGGACGAGGATGACCCGCAATGCTTTCTCGATGCCGTGGCACGTATCCACGACTACATCGTCGAGGGTGACGTATTCCAGGTCAACCTGTCGCGCGCCTGGCGCATCGCGCTGCGGCAAGCTGCCGTGCCCGATGTCCTGTTCAATAACCTGCACATCCAGAATCCGTCACCGTACAGCGGTCTGGCGAGCTGGGGCGATGCCGCCATTATCAGTTCATCGCCGGAGCGGCTGGTGTCAGTGCGTGACGGCGTCGTGGAGACCCGGCCGATCGCCGGCACCCGTCCGCGCGGCAAGGGCGGGGCGGAGGACGCGGCCCGTTCCGGGGAACTGCTCGCGCATCCCAAGGAACGCGCCGAGCACATCATGCTGATCGACCTCGAGCGCAACGATCTGGGCCGGATCTGTGTGCCCGGCAGTATCGAGGTCAACGAACTCATGCTGCTGGAGTCCTACGCACATGTGCACCACATTGTCTCCAATGTGCGCGGCCGCCTGCGCAGTGACATACTGCCCGGGCAGGTGCTGCGTGCGGTGTTCCCGGGCGGCACCATTACCGGCTGCCCCAAGGTGCGCTGCATGGAGATCATCGCGGAACTCGAGCAACAGCCGCGCGGGGCCTATACCGGTTCGATGGGCTATCTCAACCGCGATGGCAGCATGGATATGAACATCCTGATCCGGACCATGGTCAGTCACTGCCGGCAGCTGGAACTGCGTGCGGGCGCCGGTATCGTGGCGGACTCCATTGCCGCTGCAGAGCTGGAAGAGACCCGCGCCAAGGCGCGTGGCCTGCTGTATGCGCTGGGGCTGACCGACGCATGAACACCGTGGTGACCCTGGTCAACGGCCGGGCCGGCGACTGCCTGTCCACGCAGGACCGCGGGCTGTTGTATGGAGACGGCCTGTTCGAGACAATGGCCGTTCACGACGGAGTGCCGGTGCACTGGACGCGCCACCTGGCACGCCTGCGGGACGGTTGTGCAAGGCTGGGCATCCCGCAACCCGATACGGGCGTGCTTGAAACCGAAGCTGCCGGCCTGTGCCGGGACGCGGAGCATGCGGTGCTCAAGCTCGTTGTCACGCGCGGCAGCGGCGGGCGCGGCTACCGCCCGGATCCCGCTGCCGTGCCAACGCGGATACTGCAGTTGCATCCGTATCCGTCCTGGCCGGATGAATATGCGCGGGACGGTGTACACGTCCGCATTTGCACGATGCAACTGGGTTGCAATCCGCAACTGGCCGGTATCAAGCACCTGAACCGGCTGGAGCAGGTGCTGGCGCGTGCCGAGTGGGATGATCCCGCCATCGGCGAGGGGCTGATGCAGGATGCGCGGGGTTATCTGGTCGAGGGCACCATGAGCAATGTCTTCCTGGCCCGTAACGGCGTGCTGTTGACGCCTGAGCTGACTCGCTGCGGCGTGGACGGTATCACACGCGCGCTGATCCTGGAGCTCGCTGCACGGGCGGGGATCGCGACCGGCGTGCGCGACATTGCCATGGATGAACTGCACAGTGCGAACGAGATCCTGCTGTGCAACAGCCTGATCGGTGTCTGGCCGGTGACGCGTATCGCGGACCGGCGCTACCCGGTTGGTAAAATCACACGACTGTTGCAGACATTCCTGCATGAACACGTGAATAGCGGACTATGAACGAACAAGCCTGCCCAACCTGTAAATCCCGGCTGTTGCCGCTGCTGGTACTCCTGATCGTGCTGGCGCTGGCTTCGATCGCGCTGGTCTACATCCAGTTCCAGCGTTTCAGCGATACACCGGTCTCTATACCCAGTGATCCCTATATTTTCACCGTGAGCGCCGGCATGTCCCTCGGGCAACTGGCCAACCGCCTGCACGAGCAGGGCATCATAGACTACCCGCGGTTTTTCATTCAGCTCGGACGCCAGCTCAGGGCCGCGCGCCACCTCAAGGTGGGGGAATACACGCTGACACGCGACATGACACCACGCACGCTGCTCGAGCTGATGACCGAGGGCAAGGTGCTGCAGTACGGACTGACCCTGATCGAAGGGCATACCTTTGCCGAGATGATCGCGCGCATTGAGGCGCATCCGAGCCTGCAGCACACGCTGTCCGGGCAGGAGGTCGATGCTGTCATGCAACAAATCGGGCATCCCGGTGAACATCCCGAGGGACGCTTTCTCGCGGATACCTACCACTTCCCGCGCAACACGACCGACCTGGAATTCCTGCAGCGTGCCTGGAGCGCCATGGAAAAATATCTGCATGAAGCATGGGAAGGGCGTGACAAGGACCTGCCACTGGCGACGCCCTACGAGGCGCTGATACTGGCCTCCATCGTGGAGAAGGAGACCGGTCTGGCCGGGGAGCGCGCACAGATTGCCGGTGTTTTTATCCGGCGCCTGCAGAAGGGCATGAAACTGCAGACCGATCCGACCGTGATTTACGGCATGGGTGAACGTTTCGATGGCAATATACGGCGTGCCGACCTGGCGCGTGATACACCCTATAACACCTATACACGCAGCGGCCTGCCACCCACGCCGATCGCCATGCCGGGCAGGGCGGCCATCGATGCCGTGCTGCATCCGGCCGATGGCGACAGCCTGTATTTCGTCGCGAAGGGTGGCGGCAGTCATCATTTCTCCAGCACGCTCGCGGAACACAATCTCGCGGTAGACAAGTATCAGCGCGGCAAGCGGGGTATCATCCTGCCCGGAGAAGGAAGCAGCCAATGAATGGAAAATTCATCACCATCGAGGGTATCGAGGGCGTCGGTAAAAGCACCAACATGGAATATATCCACCGGCAGCTGCAGGCCGCCGGCAAGGATGTGGTGGTCACGCGCGAGCCGGGCGGTACGCCGCTAGCCGAAGCGATCCGCGGGCTGTTGCTGGACCCGGCATATACCGGCATGGACAGCCTGTGCGAGTTGCAGCTGATGTTTGCCGCGCGTGCCGAGCATCTCGCGAAGGTGATCAGGCCGGCGCTGGCCGCGGGGCGCTGGGTGCTGTGCGACCGGTTTACCGACGCAACCTATGCCTACCAGGGCGGCGGGCGCGGCGTGGACGCCGCGGTCATCGCCCGGCTCGAGGACCTGGTGCAGGGCGGCTTTCGTCCCGATCTCACACTGCTGCTCGATGTGACCGTGGAAACCGGCCTGGCACGTGCCAGCCTGCGCGGCACGCTGGATCGCTTCGAACAGGAGCAGGTCGAGTTCTTCGAGCGTGTCCGCCAGGCTTACCTCGACATGGCCCGCAAGCACCCCGGCCGCTACCGCATCATCGATGCCGGCCAGCCGCTGGAGGCTGTGCAGCAGCTGATCCGGGAATGCCTGCCGCTCTGACGCGCGACTGGCAAACAGGTGCGAGCCCGTCGCCCTGATCGTTTGTTACCCGCTATCCCACCCGCGGGTGCGCGCCTGTCCGACATCCGGCATAATCGGCGTGATATAGACTGAAATCCGGAATCACCCCGCGCCCGAGGCAGCCGCTGACATGTCCGCACCTTATCCCTGGCTGGAACCCTCCCGGCAGATGTTTGCCGAGATGATCGCGCGTGACCGGATGCCGCACGCGCTGTTGATCACCGGTCAGCCGGGCGTGGGGAAGGCAGCATTCGCCCGGCTGCTGGCGCAAATGCTGCTCTGCGAAGCGCGAGTCGACGCGGCAGCGCCCTGCGGTCAATGCCCCGGCTGCATCCAGTTTCAGGCCGGCTCGCACCCGGATTTCTTCACCGTTTCCCCGGAAGAGGATTCACAGGTCATCAAGGTGGACCAGGTGCGTGAACTGGGCGAAAAGCTCGCCCTGTCCAGTTATCGCGCCGGTTTCAAGACCGCGGTCATGATTCCGGCCGAGGCCATGAATATCAATGCCGCCAACAGCTTGCTAAAGACGCTGGAGGAACCATCCGATAACACGGTACTGGTACTGGTCAGCGCACGACCGGCCCGGCTGCCGGCCACCATTCGCAGCCGTTGCCAGCAGCTGCGCCGTCCGGCGCCGGATCCGGCGGTTGCGCAGGCCTGGCTGGCCACGCAGCTGGACGGGCAGGATCCGGAACGTTACCTGCAGCTGGCCGACGGTGCGCCGCTCGAGGCACTCAGGCTCGCCGGGGCGCGGGTCATCGAGGCCCGGCGCAGGCAGTTCCAGGCACTGGCTGACGTGCTTGAAGGCAAGGTGGACCCGCTGGCGGTCGCGGCGGACTGGTGCAAGGACGAGGGTCTGCAGGCAGTTTACTGGCTGCGTGACTGGCTGATGGACATGATCCGCGTCCGTGCGACCGGTCAGGCCGGCGTGGTGCGCAGTGCTGACCTTGCCGAAGGTCTCGCCAGGCTTGCCGCCGGGCTCGACAGCCGGGTATTGTTCCGGCAACTGGATAACATCAACAGGCTGTTGCGCAGCAACGACGGTAGCCTGAACCGCCAGCTCATGGCCGAGGATATACTGCTCGCCTGGGCGGCACGGCAGTAACCACAGGGGACAGATGATGAACACCGGAACCTCCGCGCGTCAGGGTATTCTCTCGCTCACCATCAAGGACAAGAGCGCGCTGTATGCGGCCTACATGCCGTTCATCAAGGGTGGCGGGCTGTTTATCCCCACCAAGAAAGAATACAAGCTGGGTGAAGAGGTGTTCATGCTGCTGACGCTGATGGACGAGACCGAGAAGCTGCCTGTTGCCGGCAAGATTGTCTGGATCACACCGGTCGGTGCGCAGGGCAACCGTGCCGCCGGTATCGGCGTGCAGTTCAGTAACCAGGACGATGGACACGCCCGCAACAAGATCGAGGGCTTTCTGGCCGGTGCGCTCGACAGCGACCGCCCGACCCACACCATGTAACGTCCGGCTGTGTCGCGATCCGCTGCGATGCCGGTTTGGCAGTCGTGGCCAAACCCTCTATCATTGCCGCTGATCAGAAAGGCGGACCTGATACATGCTTGTCGATTCCCATTGCCACCTTGACATGCTCGACCTCGCGCCGTTCGGCGGCAGCGTGGACGGTGTGCTCGAGGCCGCACGCGCCAACGATGTAGGTCATTTCCTGTGCGTCGCGGTCAACCTCGAGGATTATCCGGCCATGCTGGGTATTGCCGAGACCCACGACAATGTCACGGCCTCGGTCGGGCTGCATCCCAATGAGCGTGGCGGTCACGAGCCGGATATCGATGAGCTCGTACAGCTGGCGCAGCACCCGAAAGTGGTCGCCGTCGGCGAAACCGGTCTCGACTATTTCCGCAGCGAAGGCGATCTCGACTGGCAGCGCGATCGTTTCCGTCGACACATCGTCGCGGCGAAACAGGCCGGCAAACCGCTGATCATCCACTCACGCGATGCCGGGGAGGATACGATTTCCATCCTGGCGGAAGAGCATGCCAGCGATATCGGTGGTGTCATGCACTGTTTCACCGGCGACTGGGCCATGGCGCAGCAGGCCCTGGAACTCAATTTCCATATTTCATTTTCCGGTATCGTCACCTTCCGCAATGCCGCCGCCTTGCAGGAAGTCGCGCGCAAGCTGCCGCTGGAGCGCATGCTGGTGGAAACCGATTGCCCCTACCTGGCACCGGTTCCGCATCGCGGTAAACCCAACCAGCCGGCCTATGTGCGTCACACCGCCGAGTTCATCGCCGTGTTGCGCGGTGACAGCTATGACACGATAGCAACTGCCACCACGGCGAATTTCACGTCGCTGTTCAGACCGCCGGCGATGATGGGGTAGGGATGGGCGCGTCTGCGCTATCCCTGATCTCGTGCCAAGACTCTTTTCTTCGCGCAGAGACGCAGAGGGCGCAGAGAAAACCCTAATCTTGCCGTCTATTCTGTGTGATTGATTTCGCGCAGGTAAAAGCATTGCAAATCGCCCTTTTGCCTCGCGCCCTCCGAGGCAATCAGAAACCGTATTCTTTGCGTCCTCTGCGTCTCTGCGCGAGGCAAATGCTCCTGCATTAAATCCGGCCAGTAATGGCCGTCAGGGCAAGGCTCTTGGCCGGCGGTTTGAATCGACCGCGACATAGGTGAGGTCTGCCTCCGTGACCTGGATCACCTCGTGGGTTTCCTGCTGGCGCTCGGCGAAGGCCTTGACGTTGACGGTGAGCGAGGTGTTGCCGATGCGGGTGATTTCCGCGTAGCAGCTGATCAGGTCGCCGACGAACACCGGCTGCCTGAATACGAACGAGTTGACGGCCACGGTAACGATACGGCCATTGGCGCGGCGCCGCGCAATGATGCTGCCGGCGATGTCCACCTGCGCCATCAGCCAGCCACCGAAGATGTCGCCGGTGGAATTGGTGTCGGCCGGTGTCGCCATGACGCGGATGGCAAGGTGGCGTTCATGGGGAAGCAGGGCGAGGTCGTTCATCGCTGTCTGTGCCGGATTGCCTGCGGCTCCCGTCAGTGTCCCTCGTACATGCGCTCGACCGTGTCGGAGAAATGCTCCAGTATGCGGTTGCGCTTGAGCTTGAGCGTCGGGGTAATCAGCCCGTTGTCGATGGTCCACGGGTCCAGTGTGCAGCTGACGCGGTAGATCTGTGCATAGCCCGGAAAGGCGGTCAGCAGCCCCTTGAGCCGATCGCACACGGCCTGCTCGAGGATCGGGTCATTGATCGATTCCGGTGCATGCGGATCGAGCCCGAGCCCGGCCGCGAACAGTTTCCACTGTTCCGGTTCCAGTACGATGAGGGTGGTGAGGAAGGGGCGGTTGTCACCGATCACCAGCACCTGCTCGAACAGCGGATCGAGGGCAATGGCCATCTCCATATCGGCGGGTGGCACCTTTTCGCCATTGGCCAGCACTATGATTTCCTTCAGCCGGCCGGTGATATAGACGTGATTGTTCTCGATCCTGGCCTTGTCACCGGTGTGAAACCAGCCCTCGCTGTCGATCACCTGGCTGGTTGCCTGCGGGTTGTCCCAGTACCCCAGCATGATGCTGGGGCCGCGTGCGATCAGTTCATCGTTGTCCGTCACCTTCAATTCCATGCCGCGCAGCGCAACCCCCACGCTTTTCGGGTCGTTGTCAGCGGGCGGGTTGGCGGTGAGGATCGGACTGGTCTCGGTCAGACCGTAGCCCTGAACCAGCTGCAGGCCAAGTCCGATGAACACCTTGGCGACCTGCGGCGACAGCGGCGCGCCACCGGCGGTGGCGAGGCGCATGCGTCCACCGAGTTTGGCCATGATCTTGCCGGCCACCAGCTTGTCGAGCAATGGCCAGAGCAGAAACGACGGGCGCCAGCCGGCACGCCCTTGCTGGTATTCAAAGCGTGCCCAGCCCACTTCCACGGCGGCATTGAACAGCCGTCCGGCGATGGGAGATTTTTCTGCCAGTCCGGCCTGCACCTTGTTGTATACACGCTCGTAGATGCGAGGCACCGCATTCATCAGTGTTGGCCTGATGGTTAGCAGGTCCTCGCCCAGCTGCGGGATGGAACGGGCGTAGGCAATGGTTGCGCCGACCATCATCGGCAGGTAGTAGCCGACCGTGCGTTCGAAGGTATGCGACAGTGGCAGGAAAGAGATCATCAGGTCTTCGGGCTGTACCTCTACGATCTCGAGGGCGCGGTCACAATTGAACAGGATATTCCAGTGACTCAGCATAACGCCCTTGGGGCGGCCGGTGGTGCCCGAGGTGTAGACGATGGTGGCGAGTTCGTTCGGGTCACCGTCGTTGCTGAGCAGATCGCCGCCATTCCCGGGAAGCCAGTCTGCTATCGTGCGCACACGTGTTTCGTTTTCCGGCACCTGTACCAGTTCCAGCGTCAGGATGCGTTGCAGTCCGCCCAGGTCACCAAGTACGGTGCGGATGCCGGCCCAGTGTACCTCGCCCTGCAGGAACAGTAGCTTGCTCCCGGAGTTGTTGAGGATGTAGGCAGCGTTGTCGGGACGGTCATCGGTGTACAACGGTATGACCACCAGTCCGCAACCGAGTGCGGCCTGGTCGAAAGCGACCCATTCCCGGCAGTTGCGCATGAGTATGGCGACGCGGTCACCTTGGGCCAGCCCCTCAGATGTAAAGGCTGCCTGCCAGCGCGCGACCTCGTGACCCATGTCGGCCCAGGTGTAGTCGTGCCATTGCCGGTCACTGTCGCTGAACTGGCGGTAGGCGACCTTGCCGGGTGTCAGGCGTACCCGCTCGCGAAACAGGCCGGCCAGTGTTCGGGCGGTTTCTGCCGGAATCTTGCCTTTTGATGTACCTTGCATAGTTGCTTCCCCTAGGATTCGAAGAGATGTTCCCAGCCGGCGTCGGGTGCGAAACGCTCGCCCCGGAGCTTGTGCAGATCGCGCAGTTGTCCGAGCAGGATGTCCTTGCCCGCAGCGTCTATGTAGTTGAGCGGCCCGCCGCGGAACGGCGCGAAGCCGGTGCCGAACACCATGCCGGCGTCGAGCAGGTCCGCTTCCGCGACGACCTGCTCGCGCAGGCAGCTGACTGCTTCGTTCAACAGGCGAAGGATGAGGCGGCTGGTTATTTCCTCCATGTTCCAGGAACCTCCGCCATGCTTCGGTTTGATCGCCTTGCCGTTCTTCCAGTGGTAGAAGCCCTGCCCGGATTTTTTTCCCAGGTGGCCGTCGGCGACCAGCTTGCTGAGATTCTGTGGAACCGATTCGTGAAAATGGCCGGAGAGTATTTTGGCAACATGCAGGCAGATGTCGAGCCCGACGGTATCGCCCAGCTCGACCGGTCCCATCGGCATGCCAAAGGTGGTCGCGGCCTTGTCAATCAGTGCCGGTGGAACACCTTCCTGAACAAGCTCGACCGCTTCCATCAGGTAGGGCATGAGAATGCGGTTGATCAGAAAGCCGGGGGTGCTGCTGACCGGCAGCGGCAGCCGGTCGATGTGGCGCGTGAAGGTCATGGCCTGTGAGCTGACTTCGGGCGCGGTGGCTGCGCCGTTGACGATTTCGACCAGCATCATCTTCGACACCGGGTTGAAGAAGTGCAGCCCGACCAGGCGCCCGGGTTGTTTCAATGCCGGTGTCAGTTCTTCCAGGGGTATGCTCGAGGTATTGGTGGCGAGGATGGCGCTGGCCTTCATGCGTGGTTCAATAGTCTCGTATAAAGAACGCTTTACCCCGGCATCTTCAAAAATTGCTTCAATAATAATATCGGCCCGTTCCACGCCCTGTGCCTTGTGGTCCGGCATCAGCCGGTCCATTGCCGCGCGTACCTGTTCGGGCTTTTTGAGCTTTTTCGCAAACAGCCTGTGCGCACGTGCGATGGCCGGGGCGATGCGTTCCGGCGCCTGGTCCTGCAGCGAGACGTGAAAACCGCGCAGCGCGCACCATGCCGCGATGTCTCCACCCATGGTGCCGGCGCCGATTACGTGTACGTTGCGTGGCTGGTAGGTCTTGTCCTTGCCCAGTGACTTCAGGTGTTCCTGCAGGAAGAACACACGCACCAGGTTCTTCGCCGTCGCACCGGTAACGAGCTGCGCCAGCGACTGCGCCTCGGCGCGCAGCATGGCCGGCTTGTTATTGGCGTGTTTGCGCCAAACGTCGATCATGGCGTAGGGGGCAGGGTAGTGGAGCCGCGACGCGCGCCTGGCGACCTGCTTGCGCATCACGCCGGCCAGCAGCGGGCGAACCAGCGCATGGTTGGTCAGGCGGTTGATGAACCCGGGGCGGCAAGGTGGCGGTGATTCCGTTACCAGCTTGCGTGCCGCACCGCGCAGGTGGCGTTCCGGTACCACCAGGTCGACGAAACCCATGCGCCGGCCACTGCGGCCGTCGACCGTGCGACCGCTCAGGATCAGGTCCATGGCCTTGATGGCACCGATCAACGGTACGAGTCGTGCGCTGCCGCCCCAGCCGGGATGGATGCCGAGACGCACCTCGGGCAGGCCGAGGCGGGTGCCGTGATCGTCGCGCGTGACGCGGTAGCGGCAGGCCAGCGCAAGTTCCATACCACCGCCAAGACAGAAGCCATGGATCATTGCAACGGTCGGGAAGGGCAGTGCCTCGAGCCGGTTGAAAACATCCTGACCGGTGTTGAGCAGGTCCAGGGCCTGCTGTTCCGTGGTCACCCTGGTAAAGGAGGTGATATCTGCGCCGGCGATGAAGCCGTTGGGCTTGGCGGACAGGATAACCAGGCCGCGCGGGCGCTTCGTGGCAATCTCCTGCAGGCGCCGGTCAAGTTGCGCGAATACATCCAGGCTGAGTACGTTGGTGCCGGTATCGGCCTTGTCGAAGGTCAGCCAGGCGATGTTGTCAGCGTCGATCTCGAGCGTGAAATGTTCCTGAGCGGTGCTGTCGGTCATGGGTTGTGTTCCGTGTCGTTGATCTGCTGCGGTGCAGGTAAGCGCGTACGAGAATGATCGGATCGTGCGTGCACGCAATGGTGCGCGTGAACTTCTGCTGCTGGCCGGGACATCCTATGTCCGCTCGATCAGCAGCGCGCCACCCTGACCGCCGCCGATGCAGATGCTCGCCATGCCGCGCCTGGCGTTGTTCTGTTCGAGCGTCTTCAGCAAATGCAGCACGATGCGCGCGCCACTGGTGCCGACCGGGTGACCGACCGCCACGCCACCGCCATCGACATTGAGGCGTTCCTCGTCGATGGGTGTAAACGGGGTGTCACGACCAAGCTGGTCGCGGCAGAATTCCGCATCAGTCCAGGCGGCGAGACAGGCGAGGACCTGCGCGGCAAACGCCTCGTTGATTTCGATGTAATCGAGGTCAGGGGTGTCGAGCTCGTGGCGCTGCATGATCGGTGCCATGGCATAACAGGGACCGAGGCCCATCCGGGCAGGGTCCAGGCCCGCCCATTCGCTGTCGATCAGTCTGCCCATCACCTTCAGGTTGTGTTTCCCGATGGCTTCTTCCGAGGCGAGCAGGAGCCAGGCGGCGCCGTCGGTGATCTGTGCGCTGTTGCCGGCGGTAACGTTGCCAACCGGCCGGTCGAACACCGGCCTCAGTTTGGCGAGCTTTTCCATGCTGCTGTCGGCGCGGACGCCGTCATCGTGGTTGTAGATCTTGCCCTTGCTGTCGTAGAGGACCTCGATTTCATCGAGACGTCCCGCTTTGTGTGCGGCATCGAGACGCAGGTGACTGCGCATGGCGAAGCTGTCCATCATTTCGCGCGTCACAGCGAAGCGGTGTGCGAGGATTTCCGCGGTTTGCCCCATCGAGAGGCCGACCACCGGGTCGGTCAGGCCGCGCAGTAATGCGATAACCGGTTTGAAGTGGCCGGGTCGCAGCCGGCCCAGCAGCTTCAGTCTCGCGCCCGTCGTGCGTGCACCGGCCATGTCGGCGAGCCAGTGCACCATGGTTTCGTTATAGAGTACCGGGGCGCGGCTCATGGACTCGGTCCCGCCGGCCAGTACCAGGTCGGAACGGCCGCTGGCGATATTCTGGGCAGCGGAGTCGATCGATTGCAGGCCGGAGGCGCAGTTGCGCTGCACGGTCCATGCCGGTACGCGATCGCCGCAGCCCAGGCGGAGCGCGACGACTCGGCCGATGTTGGCCTCGTCCGGGCTCGGCATCATGCAGCCGAGGATGACCTCGTCGAGTGAATCCGGCGCGAAGGGCTGACGTGCCAGCAACGGCTGGCCTGCGGCGACTGCCAGATCTGATGCCGCGAAGGGGCCGGGCCTGCCGCGTGCCTTCAGAAAGGGTGTGCGGCTGCCATCGACTACATAGACCGGCCGGCCACCCCATCCAGTTTGCTGTCGCCCCATGTCTTCTGCTCCTTGGTGAAATATTCAGGTTCGAAATCGTCGACCTGTATGACAACCTTGCGTGCGGCGATGGCGGCGCGAATGGCATTCGCCTCGACCTCGGTGATCACACCCACCGTCAGCCCGGCGTCGAGAGATGACTCCGGATCGCCACGCGCGATCTTTCCGTTCTTCATGGCGATACGCAACTTGTGCAGCAGGGGCTCGGCGGCTTCGGCTTTCTGCAGCGCCATATCGAGCTGTGCAACCGGGTCCCTGTCGTCATCCGGAATATACACGCCTTCGGTAAGACGATCACGCAGCGCACCGGGATGCATCAGGATGTCGGCCACACGCTGGCTGAGTGCGTCGTCGGGGCGCTGATACGACTTGCCCAGCGGGAATGTCAGCAGGCGCGCGATGCTGGCCAGGAAACGGTTGGGAAGGTTATTCAGTACCTCGAACAGACGCAGCTGGATATTGTAGAGCAGGTCACGGCAGGCCCATTCAAGCAGCGGCAGTTCGTCATCCGGCGAGCCGTTGTCGTAGTGATGCTTAAGGACGGCACTGCCGAGGTAAAGGTAGCTCAGCACATCTCCGAGCCGTCCCGAGATCGATTCCTTGCGCTTGAGACCACCGCCCAGCGTCATCAGCGTAATCTCGGTGATGACGGCAAATGCCAGGCTCATGCGGTTGAACTGGCGGTAGAAGTGACCGCGCAGTCCGTGCTGTGGTGCATGCAGCAGGCGTCCGCAGCTGATGCTGTGGAACAGGCTGCGGCTGAAATTGCTCATGACGTGACTGCCATGTCCCAGCAGTGCGCTGTCGAAGGCGACGACGTCGTTGTTGGCGGACGCTTCCATTTCCCGGAACAGGAACGGGTGGCAGCGGATTGCACCCTGACCGAATATGATCAGGTTGCGGGTGAGGATGTTGGCGCCTTCCACGGTGATTGCGATCGGCAGTGCCTGGTAGGCACGGGCGATGAAGTTGTTCGGCCCCATGCTGATGCCGCGACCGCCGAGGATGTCCATGCCGTCGTTCATGACGATACGCATGCGCTCGGTCAGGTGGTACTTGATGATTGCCGAGGCGACGGAAGGTTCCTCGCCGCTGTCGAGTGCGGCGGTGGTGAAGCCGCGTGCGCCATTCATGATGTAGCTCAGACCGCCGATGCGCGCCAGCACTTCGCTGACGCCCTCGAACTTGCCGATCGGTACCTTGAACTGCTTGCGCACGGCGGCGTAGGCGCCGACGCTGCGGCAGACCAGTTTGCCCGCGGCGGTGCTGAGTGCCGGCAGCGAGATGGCGCGCCCGTCCGACAGGCAGTTCATCAGCATGCGCCAGCCCTGGCCCACGTAGTCCTGGCCGCCAATTACCCAGTCCATTGGAATAAACACGTCCTTGCCACTGTTCGGCCCGTTCATGAAGGCCTGGCTCATCGGGTAGTGACGGTTGCCGATCTCGACGCCGGGCGTATCGACAGGAATCAGCGCCAGGGTGATGCCAATATCTTCCTGCTCGCCCAGCAGGTGCTCGGGGTCGTGTAACTGGAATGCGAGGCCAAGCAGGGTGGCGACCGGTCCCAGCGTGATATAGCGTTTCTCCCAGTTCAGGCGGATACCGAGTACTTCGTCATTGCCATCGAATCGCTGCCGGCACACGACACCGTTGTCCGGCATCGAGGCGGCGTCACTGCCGGCTTCGGGACCGGTCAGCGCGAAGCAGGGGATTTCCAGGCCTTTCGCAAGTCGCGGCAGGTAGTGGTTCTTCTGTTGCTCGGTGCCGTAGGAGAGCAGCAGTTTGGCCGGGCCGAGCGAATTCGGCACCATCACGGTGACGCCGGCCGAGATACTGCGGCTGGCGACCTTCAAAACGACGGCGGAATGGGCATTCGCGGAAAACTCCAGGCCACCGTATTGTTTCGGAATGATCATACCGAAGAAGCCATTGTCCTTGAGGTAGTCCCAGGTTTCCTCGGTCAGGTCATGGAGATCCTCGGTGATGTCCCAGTCACTGATCAGGGCACAGAGCTTGTTGGTCGGGCCGTCGAGAAAGGCCTGCTCCTCCTTCGACAACCCCGGGGCCTTGTAGCCCAGCATGCGGTGCCAGTCAGGCTGGCCGCTGAACAGGTCGGCCTCCCACCAGACGGTCCCCGCTTCCAGTGCCTCGCGCTCCGTGTCGGACATGCCGGGCATGATCTTGCGGTACAGCGACAGTAGTGGCCGCATGACGAGGGCATGGCGCAGTGGCGTGATTACCAGCAGTGCGGCAAGCGGCACGAACACGACCCAGACAGCCGTTGCCAGTGCGAACGGCGGGCTGTGCATCAGGTTCCAGTAGACGAGGAGGGCGCCAATGGCCGCTACCCAGAGGTGGCGTGATGCCTTGCGCGCCAGCAGCAGGCTCGCGATGATCACTACGACGAGTAATTCGGTCATCCACACCATGACAGCTTTCCCTGGCGCATGCGCGCCTGAAGTGTTTGTCCAGATACTACGAATATATATTAAAAACAGCAACTAAGCACTTAGACTCGAATAACAATTTCGAGTTGCATGACGAGGATTCGACCGCCGTTTTAGTCTGTAGAGGCTATCGGCAGGGTATGTATGAATATGAGCAGCTGCCGGGCGGTGCAGGCGGTGCGGCCGGCTCCGTCAGGACGCTGCGTTTGACCGACTACTCATCCAGCAGGCGCAGTGCCGTGAGCAGCTTCTCGCGCGGCGTGTAAAAGTGCGGCGAGAAGCGCACGCCACCACCGCGCAGCGCGCAGGCGACGTGGTGTTGCCTGAGCGTTTCGAAAAGTGAATCGGGAGATTCACGCAAGGGTTTGAAGGTGACGATGCCCGTATACCGGCCCGTCGTGCATGGCGTGATGATCTCGTAACGATCGCTGCGCTCAGCCAGGAATTCCAGCATGAAATGCGAATTCTCCAGCACGCGCTGTTCGATTCGTTCGATGCCGGTGTCCAGGATCAGACCTAGACTCGCATGCAGGGCATGGATACCGAGCATGTTCGGGCTGCCGCATTCGAAACGGCGCGCGTTGTGCGCCACGTCGCGGGAGGGGCTGTCGAATTTGAGCGGGTCTTTAAGCATATGCCAGCCGTACTGTTTGAGAGCTATGCGATCCATGACTTCCTGGCGACAGTAAAAAACCGCAAGTCCTTCCGGGGCCAGTAGCCACTTGTGGCCATCAGCCATTACGAAATCGGCCTGGCAGGCACGCACGTTGATGTCCTGGGCGCCGAGGCTCTGAATTGCATCCACGCAGAACAGGATGTCGCGCTCTCGACATGCGGCGCCGAGTTTTACGAGATCCAGTCGCAGCCCGGTCCCGTATTGCACGGAGCTGACCGACAGCAAACGGGTGCGGCCGTCCATCCGCGCAATCAGCGCTGCCTCGGGTGAGCCGGCCCTGCTCAGGTCGGCCTGGTGCGTTGTCACGCCCAGCGTTTCGAGCGATTCCCAGACTACGCGGTTGGACGGAAATTCGTGAGTGCTGATGACCACGTTGTCCCCGGCGGTCCACGGCAGGCCCCAGGCAACGACCGACAGGGCCTCCGAGGTGCTTTTCAGTAACGCAATTTCATCCGACGAGCGGGCATGCAGCAGCTGTCGCAGCTGTTCGCGCAGCAGTGTCTCGGTATGCACCCAGTCCGGGTAGTTGCGTGATCCGTAGCTGCCGTTTTCTTCGGCGAAGGCCCTGACTGCCTCGACTGTGCGCTTCGGCCAGGGTGCCACGGCGGCATGATTCAGATAGATGACATCTTCATGCAGCAGAAATTCAGATTCGTACATGATGGCAATGGTGTTCCCGGTGTTGACTGTGCTTTCGCAGGTTGCTGCAGTGCGCGACAGGGCTGTTTTTGCTTGCGCATACATGACAGGCGGGGTGGTCGGGGCGGCTCCACATTTCGCCTGTTACGGGTACAATGCACGCCATTCCGTGCCACGAGCCAACCCTTGCCAAAGCGTATAGTAAAAATGACGTCCTGTCGTCCCGCGATCCTTATGCTGATGCTGGCAGTGCTGCTTGCTGCCGGCAAGGCAGTTGCTGCCGACGTGCACGTGCTGGTCGATACGTCCGCCGGGACGCTGTCGGTGCTGCAGGGCGAGGAGGTGATCAGGGTCTTCGACGATATCGCGGTCGGTCGCTACGGTGTTACTGATGCCAAAACACGCGGTGACAACATGACCCCGCTGGGCTATTTCACTATCGGCTGGATCACTTCGAAGAGTCGCTACCACCGCTTCCTCGGGCTGAACTATCCCGATCTTGAATCTGCCTCAAGAGCATTCTTCAAGGGTATGATTACAAAGGATGAATGGCTGGAAATCCGGCGCGCAACGAAGGCGGGGAGGCGGCCGCCCCAGAATACCCGGCTGGGTGGCCTGATTGGTATCCATGGTGTAGGGGCAGGGGACGCCACTGTCCACAAGGATTACAACTGGACCAATGGATGTGTGGCACTGACCAACGAGGAAATCGATCAGTTGCTGGAGTGGGTAAAGGTCGGAACCCGGGTGGAAATACGCTAGCCGGTGAGACGGATTTGTCGCTATATGGCGTCATTTCAAGTTGTTTGGGATTTCATGTAGCATACGCCACAACCGCCGGCCAACAGGGCGGTTCAATGCCTAACGCGTTTTTCATTTTCGAGCAGGAGAAAGGAATGTCAGTCTATATTACGAGTCGAGTTCGCATGCAGGTACTGGCTGTCCTGGCAGCCATCATGGTTGGTCTGTCCGGCTGTGCCTCAACCGGCACCGCAGAGATGGCGGCCATGCAGTCCAAGGTCGATTCCGCCAGCGCGGACGCTGCGGCTGCCAAGGCGGATGCCGCAGCTGCCAAGGCACAGGCTGCCGAAGCACTGAAGACGGCCAACGAAGCCAAGGCGATTGCCGAAGACACCGAGACCAAGATTGACCGCATGTTCAAGAAGGCCATGCACAAGTAATCAGCAATCTCATGCAATAATCAACAAGGCCCCGCAAGGGGCCTTGTTATTTGCAGGCGAAAATATAACTGCTGACGTGACCGGTCAGCGTGTGATCTGAATGGGAATACCGTTTTTTTCCTCCACGGCCTGCCGCAGGGCGGCACCGCTCAGGCTCAGGCGCCGGTCCGCGTTCAGGTCGGGTGAGTCCGGCTGTTCCGCGAGCATGTCTGCAACGGCGTCCAGTACGCGTTGCAGGTAATCCTGGTAGAGCGGTTCATCTTCCTCCAGTGGCGGATGCAGTTCCAGAAACAGCGCGCCGGCCA
>JBATJF010000390.1:0-4226 GCA_049668345.1 Gammaproteobacteria bacterium | reverse complement strand
TGATGGCTGCGCCATTGACCGCGCATGCCTGGGGCGGTCCGTGGGGCGGTGGTGACAACTGGGGTTCCGACTGGGGTCCCTTCGACGGTGACGGTTGGGGTGATATGGACTTCAACATGAGCGGCGGCGGTCGTGGTTCCGGTTACGGTCGTGGCTATGGCCGTGGCTATGGATATGGCGGCTATGGCCCCTACGGCTATCCTGGCTATGGCTATGGCGGCTATCCTGGTGGCTACGGTGGTGGTTACCCGGGCTACGGTGGTGGTTACCCGGGCTATGGCGGTGGCTATGCACCGTATGGCTACGGTGCCCCGGCAGCCCCGGCAGCACCCGCTGGCGAAGCCAGGTAGTAGTTAGACCTGTAAACGAGCCAAACACAGTGATGTGTTTTGGCTCGTTTCTTTTACAATCACGGCCAGCAAACAAGCGAAACAGGGGCCTCACGAAATGCGATCCATTTTGCTGTCATTTTTTACTGTACTGGTGTTGTCGATTCAGCCTGTATCGGCGGCACAACCGGTTGTCGAATTTTCAGCGGATACTGTCGAATCCCACCCCCAGCAGGGTGAGCACACAGGCAAACTGTATATCGGCAAGAACAAGGTCCGCACAGAGTATGATATGAATGGACAGACTATTATCCAGATCATCGATCTGGACAGGCAGGATGCGGTGATTATCAATCCTGCCGAGAAGTCCTACATGCGCAGGCATGCGGGAGAGCAGGATATGATGCAGCAGGGCATGGGAGAATCCGACGGGAATCCCTGCGCGGTCATGCAGAACCTGACATGCAAGGAGGGTGGTATCGAGGTCGTCAACGGCCGCAAGGCCAGGAAATGGGAAGTGAGCAGCGCCGCAAGCGGCGAAGGCGGTACTATGCAGTTCTGGCTCGACGAGGAGCGCCGGATACCGGTGCGCCAGGTCATGCCGGACGGATCTTCCACGGAGGCCCGCATGCTGGGCGTCGAGCAAGTCAACGGCCGCAGCGCGGAGAAGTGGGAAATGACCGCCAGCTATACCAACGGCCAGAGCATGGTTTCATACCAGTGGTATGATCCGGCACTGCAGATGATTATCAGCGAGGAACAGCCCGGCGGGTTCACCCGGAATTTGATAAATATCAAGCAGCAGGCACAGCCTGCTGAATTATTCTCTGTCCCCGCTGGCTACAAGGAGATCAGCATGCCGCAAGGCAGTGGGAACTAGCGTCGCGTTGACGCGGGTGCTGGGCCTGCAGTCAAACCATTTTTCAGGAGGGTCCGGACTCGGGCAATGATCACTGTAATCGCAAATCTGAAAGGTGGCTCGGGAAAGAGTACCGTCGCATTCAATCTTGCGGTGTGGCTGGAGAGAAATGGCCGGCGTGTCGTTGGCTATGATCTCGACCCGCAATGCACATTCAGCGACCTGGGCGGCCTGCGGCGCGAAATCGGTATCCGGCCGGACCTGACGATACATTCGGTCCGTGCGGTACTCAGTGAACAGCTCATGTCGCATCGGGATTGCGAAGTCCTCGTGGATGTCGGCGCGGCGAACATGGCGGCGATGAAGGAGGCCATGACATCGGCTGACAGGATTCTCATCCCGGTGCCGCCCAGCCAGGCGGATGTCTGGGCAACGCAACGATTCCTGCATATTCTCGGCCCCGATCTGGAAGCGGTAAAAATGAATGGCAGGCAGAGGACCATGGCATTCGTCAATCGTGCGGATACCAACAAGTCGATTCGCGAGACGCATGAAACCGAAGCAGCGCTGCGCATGTTGCCGGGAATAGATGAAGTGTTGCCACAGCGACTGAAAATGCGTACCAGTTTCAGGCGTTCATTGAGCGAAGGCCTGGCTGTGTTCGAAATGTGGCCGCAGAGCAAGGCCGCCAATGAATTTCGCGTGCTCGCGTCGGCACTCTATCCAGAAGTGGCCGGCCGACTGAATTAACCGGAAGTAGGAGCAAGATAATGAATCTCTTCGCACGTATCCTGAGCCATGGATTTGCGCTGGTCGTGGTCGCGCTGCTGGCAATCGGGCTGATTTACCGGGGTGAACTGTTTTCGGAATATGATTTGCCGGATTTTCTGTCGCTTGGGCACAAGCCGGGCGAAAGCGCTGCAGGCCGGGAGGCCGGCGACGGCGAGGCTGCGATTTCAGCGCCGGCACAGCCGGCGGGCAGTGTTGTCACTGCTGATCAGTCTGCGGCACCGGAACCGGAATTCATGCCCTACGCATCAAGCGACAGCAGCACGACAGAGCCGCCGTCCGACGAACCTGCAGCGGCTATGCCGGCGAGGGACGCGGGTACCGCCGGGCAAGCGGTGACGGAAATGAGCGACGGGACTGCAGCCGAGGGCGCGGCCACTGCACCGCAGGCAACCGTTCCTCCGGTTGCCGAACCGCAGGAAATTCCACAGCAGCCGGTGCTTGACGAGTCAGGCCTCGTGTCCCCGGAACCGGTTGCCAGGGCCGCTGTCGACACTGCGGCACCCGAGCCGGAAGTTGCAGCAACTGCAGTGACACCCTTGCCGGGCGACGCAGGCGACGCAGGTACTGTCGAGTCCGACGTGCAGCCGCCCCCCGTCCATGCACGTAAAACGCCTGCCGTCACGCCGTACCGGGTTCTCGCAGCGGCGCGCGAGGCCTACTGGCTCAGGGACTACGCGGCTGCCGAACAGAAATACCAGGAGCTCATTGCCCTGGAGCCAGGCAATCCGGATGGTTATGGCGAACTCGGCAACATGTATTTTTCGCAGGGTGACTGGGACAAGGCATCCGCCTCGTATTACGAGGCCGGGACACGGCTGGCAGCGCAGGGTATGTATGACAGGGCGCGTCAGCTGGTCGAGGTGATTCGCGGCCTGAACGGGGAGCAGGCCGGAGATCTGGAACAACAGATCAATGCAGCGGAATCCGCTACTCCCTGACATTGACCAATACAAAACCCGGAGAAAAACATGATCAGACTAATCTGGAATCTTCTTGCGCTGGCCGGGCTTGCACTTGTTGCCGGCATCGTGTGGCTTGCGATGAGTGACAGTTTCGGAATGCAGGGTCTGAAGAATATCGGCAACTTTTCCGAATTCGATGCCAAGGCGCCGGAAGTGTACCTGACCATGACGAAGAACCTGCTCGAAAGCGGTAATGCAGCAGAGGCGACCGTCTGGAAGATCCCCGTGGCTGATGGACTGAGCGTGGAAGATGTCGAACAGACCATGCGTTTCGTTGCCAACGAGCACAACATCAAGAACGTCGGCGAGCTGCCTCTCTCGGAGCAGGTTGCAGCCATGACCGGTGAACCGCAGCGTTTCTGGAAGATCTACATGTTCTGCAACCCGCTGACCGCGGCCAAGATGATCGAATACTCGGATGCGTTTTCAGCTTACCTGCCATGCCGCGTTTCACTGGTGGAGGACAAGGAAGGCAAGTTCTGGATCTACACGCTCAACATGGACATGATGATCCACGGTGGCAAGGAACTTCCGCCGGAACTCTTCGAAGAAGCGAACCAGGTCAAGGACATCATTCTCGATATCATGAACCGTGGCGCGAACGGCGAGTTCTGAACGGCATTTCTGGTCGAATGTCTATTACATGATGGTCCGGAAACCCGGATATACTGAGGCAACAGTTGTTGAGGCGTGTCCGGCGAATACATGATTGACACGGATGTCCCGGTTCCGGATTGCGGGGCATGATTAATTTGCCGGTCAGGCCGGACAACATCAACCAATCGCTTAGTGGCATGATGATTCCCGTGTGCCCTACCCGAAACGATATGGGGCGCATGAACAGTGCCATGCAAGATGCCACCGGACCGACGGAAGTGGTCAGTGGCATGTTCCCGTTCCAGGCGGAACGGATGGCGTGGTGGCTTGAGAACAAGGCACCGCAGGGAGCCTTGAACAGCGGCCGGGGTTCACACAACCTGCAGTAAGGAAGGCAACCATGTCCAGTGCGGGAAAAACCATCAAACAGCGGCTCGGGAGTCTGGAAGAGCATCTGACCAAGGAAAATCCGGTGCTGGTGGCATCGGTACAGAGTTATCAGCAGCTGGACCGGGTTGGTCGCGCGCTTGGCCTGATCGGCACCGAGCAGTCCTTCGCCACGCAGATTTCCTGGTGGCCGATGATTTCCGTTCTGGGTACGTTCTCGGCAGGCAAGTCGACCTTCATCAACCATTATCTCGGCGAGCCGTTGCAGAATACCGGCAATCAGGCCGTCGACGACAAATT
>JBATJF010000389.1:0-7662 GCA_049668345.1 Gammaproteobacteria bacterium | reverse complement strand
ATCTGAAGGTGTGCGGATGCTGCACAAGTGCGGCGGTCAGAGCGGCGTCTGGAGGGTGTTAGATGCCTGACTACATTGACACAATAGAAGCCCCGGCCTTTCCCAGGCATGAAATTACCGGTGTCATTCTCGCCGGTGGCCGCGGACGGCGCATGCAGTGTGTCGACAAGGGACTGGTCATGGTCGAGGGCAAACCGCTGGTCGAGCATGTCATCAATGCACTGCGACCACAGGTCAGTACCATTCTGATCAGCGCCAACCGCAACCTGGAGCGCTACCGGGCGTACGGCCACCCGGTCATTGCCGATAGCAACGGCGACCACGCCGGGCCGCTGGCCGGCATGGCGAGTGGCATGGCCACAGCCACAACGCCGTACATCCTTGCAGTGCCCTGTGATGCACCCCGTATTCCCGTAACGCTGGCGGAAGGCCTCTACCGCGCACTGGCTGCGCAGCGTACCGACCTTAGCGTGGTGCATGACGGCACGCGGCTACAGCCGGTGTTCTCGCTACTGCGCTGCACACTGTTACCTGACCTGCAGGTCTACCTCGCCGGCGGCGGGCGGCGGGTTGATGCCTGGACTGTACAACAGTCAGTGGCACTGGCGGACTTTTCCATAGAGGCGGCGGCATTCATGAATCTCAACACAGCGGCAGATTTCAATGCACTTGCAACTGTCTCTGACAGGCGGACAGGCGGACACGTGATCAATGGCTGACCACCTGATCGATCCCTACGGTCGCCGGGTAGAGTACGTGCGCCTGTCGGTTACCGACCGCTGCGATCTGCGCTGCTTCTACTGCCTGCCTGCGGACTACCGGGGTGACAGCGAACCGGAAGACTGGCTGACCTTTAACGAGATCAAACGACTTATTGGCGCCTTCGTTGCCCTGGGCGTACGCCGTGTGCGACTCACAGGCGGCGAACCACTGACTCGCCGGGGGCTGCCGGATCTTGCTGACCGACTTGCGCGCATACCGGGACTGCTCGACCTGTCACTCAGCACCAATGCCATCGGTCTGGCGCAGTACGCACACACCCTGCACAACGCCGGCATCCGACGCATCAATGTTAGCCTGGATTCGCTGCGCGCGGAACGCTTCAAACGGATAACACGCGGCAACCTCGACAAGGTCCTGACCGGATTGATGACGGCAAAGGCAGCCGGCTTTGCCCCCGTCAAGATCAACATGGTGGTCATGAAAGGCATCAACGACGATGAAATCGAGGACATGGTCACTTTCTGCATCAAGCATGACTTCACACTGCGGCTGATCGAGACCATGCCGGTAGGGGATACTGGCCGTGACGCAGCGCTACACTACATCAGCCTTAAGGACATCAGGACGCGGCTGGAAACGCGTTTTGATCTGGTCCCCGGCGTCATGCCAGGCGGTGGCCCGGCGCAGTATGTCCAGGTCGCGGGCACCAATCTGAGGATAGGCTTTATCACGCCGATCTCGCAACACTTTTGCGAAACCTGCAACCGGGTCCGGCTGGCGGTTGACGGTACGCTGTACCTGTGTCTCGGGCAGGATCAAAGAATGGAATTCCGTCCACTGCTGCGTGGCGGTGTCAGTGATGTGGACCTGCTGGATGCCGTGCGCGCGGCCATCGCACTGAAACCGGAACGCCACGAGTTCAGCGAACGACCGCAGCAGGTTGTGCGATTCATGGCGACCCTGGGCGGCTGACATGAACGCATCGACTGTGGTCCAGTTGCAATAGTTTACCAGTCTGCGTGAAGCACTTGGCGTCAGCAGAGAGCAGATCGAGTTACCCGATATCATCAATGATGTCGCTGCGCTGACGCGCTGGTTGAAGTCGCGCGGCGACAGCTGGCAAAGCGCACTGGCTGACCCTTACCTGCTCGTTGCAGTCAATCACCAAATTGCGACAGCAGTTTCCGTCATCTAGAATCAGGTGTACCGCTAGCTCGTGAAAGATTTTGGGACATCCAGGCTGCCAAAATCGACTCGCCAACGCGGCAGCCAATTTGCCCGGTCCGTACTGCGATCGCAGCGGCACTCCACTGCGCCCTCAATGACTCGACGGCGTGTCGGATGAACCTGCATATGGCCTGCACTGGCTACGGAACCTGCGACCCCTTCCCCACTTTCGGTCACAAGCCCGCGCCCTACGCCATTTACGGAGACTATCCACCTCGGGCTTCGCCCTTACTCGGCGGACAGCGGAAGACGGGAGACAGCACCGGACAGGTAATGATATCCAGCCACTCACCGGAGCTTGGGGATTTTCTGAACCACTAAAGGTAATTTTGTAAACGTGCACCGAGCATGCGCCTCTTTGCAATCCATGATTGGCGCGACACAGTCGACCAGTGGATACAATAGTGCGTGGAGACGACCGAAAAAAGGCGAGCGAGCATGATGTTGACTTCCATGACATCACTATATCGGGGAGTATTTGATTGTGAACGCCGATTGAGGTGGCCATGCGGCCAGGATCTGCACCAGAGTCCGGAGCGTTACTGCTTATCATCCAGCACTTCGCATCGTGCTTTCAGCTCTTTAGCTGATGTTTATCGATCAAACGATAAATATTTCTTTCACTGACGCCCAGCTTCTTTGCTATGTCCAAACGGTGTCCGGCGTACTTCGTGAGCAGCATCTGCAGATACTTTCCCTCAACCTCGGCAAGACTCGGTTCATGATCGAAGGTCAATGTCACCGAACTTGACGATTCAGCACTGGTAAGCATAGGCGCAAGATGTTCGGGACGTATCTTCCTGGTCTGCAAGGAAAGTATGATGGCGCGTTCGATGGTGTTTTTCAGTTCCCTGATATTGCCTGGCCAGTCATAGGCCAGCAAGGCACGCATCGCACCACGAGATACCGTGGTATTGTTGCGGCGTGAAAATTCACGACTACCTATAAAATAATCAACGAGTTCTGGTATGTCCTCGCGGCGTTCACGTAACGGGGGAACCGTAATGATAAAAGCACTCAGGCGGTAGTAAAGGTCAGAACGAAAGTCCCCTTCCCGGCTGGCCTTTTCCAGATCGCTGTTCGTGGCCGCCACGATCCGCACATTGGCGCGTAAATCCTTCGTTCCTCCGACACGGCGAAACACCCCGGTTTCTAGTACGCGCAGCAGTTTGGCCTGTACTGCCAATTCTATTTCGCCTATCTCATCCAGAAACAGACTTCCGCCACCGGCGCCCTCAATAAGTCCTTTCTTTTGCCGGTCAGCACCGGTGAAAGCTCCACGCTCGTGTCCGAATAATTCGGATTCGAACAGTTTTTCCGGAAGAGTGCAGCAGTCGACGGCAACGAAATTAGATTTGGACCGGTTACTGCGCGCATGGATTGTCTTCGCCACGAGTTCCTTGCCGACACCACTTTCTCCTTGAATAAGCACGGTCATATCGGTACCGGCAACTGCATCAATCAGGCGATGGACCTCCTGCATGGCCGGGCTATTTCCAATCATGAGCTTTTTGCTGTCACTGGCCTGCATTCGCTGTATGCAAAATTGGTGTTCCGCTCGCATGGCGATATTATTCAGCGTCCGCTTTACCACGATTTCCAGTTCATCGAGGCTGATGGGTTTGATCAGATAATCTTCGACCCCTGCATGCATGGCGTTCACGGCATCCTTCACTGATCCGTATGCAGTGATAACAATGACAGGTTGCACACCTGCCAACTGAGGAAGCATCTCCATCCCGTTCGCGTCCGGCAGTCGCACATCCATCAATACCAGCTCCGGTTCATGGTGCGCCAGATATTGACTGGCCTCTGCCCAGGTGTGCGCAGCGTGGGCAGCATAGCCTATGCGTTCGATGTGTTCGGCAATGAGCCGGTTTAGAATCTTGTCGTCTTCGACAACCAGGATTGTTTTTATCACAACTGGTACTCCCTCTGGCTATCAGCATCAGGAAATATAATGGTGAATCGGCTACCCTGACCCCGCTGGCTCTCCACCTCGATGCGTCCGCCATAGTGGTCGACAACTGCCCGAAGAATGGACAAGCCGAGCCCTGTACCATTTACGCCGTCAGCACGGCGACTGAAGAAAGGCTCGAAGATATGCGGCCGGTCTTCAGGGAGAATGCCCACACCCGAATCCCCGACGATGAGTAATACGTGACCGTTTTTCTTCCGGGTGCAGATATCGATACGTCCACCATCCGGCATTGCATGAAAGGCATTTTGCACCAGATTCAGGATCACTGTACGAAATTCGCTTTCAGTCGCAATGACTCGCGGGTTGCCTGGATCGAGTTTTTGATGGATTGAAACGCTCTTGTTCTCAGCTTCCCATGCAACCAGTGATACGACCTCGCCAACCGCGACATTCATATCCACTACCTGGCGCTGCCCCGGAGACAGGCTCATTTTCAGGAGTCGCTCTGTTATGCTGATGCACTGGTCGACCTGTGAATCGATAACCTCAAGATAATCCCATGCCCTGGAAAGGTTCCCGTCAGCTTGTTTCCCCGCTTTCACCATCGAGTCCAGCGCAAGACGTATAGACGACAGCGGGTTGTGAATTTCATGGGCCACGCCAGCTGCGAGTCGTCCCAGTTCGGAAAGTCGTTGTTCCTGTGAGAACAGGACATGTTCCTCGAGATTACGCACTGATTCCACGATCAGGGTCCTGTAGCCATCCCCGAAAGGGATCTGCATGGGTGCAGCAACCACTTCCACGGAAAATGACCGACCATCCGCACCAATAAACTGATCCAGCACTTTCACAGGTTCACCGTTTTTCAGGATCTCGTGAAGCGGACAGCGTACCAGGGTTGGCGGGCAGGGTTGATAACGCTTATGGCTGGAAAGGTAACACGGCCTGGCGTTCTCTTCTTCCTCTGCAAGACCCAGCTGGCGGAGATAGGCCCGATTGGACAGCACAATAGCAAACTGATCGTCTATCACGCGAATGCCGTCTGGAATGGCATCCACGACGCCTTGCAGGAATAAATCCTTCTCCTGTAATTCGCGCATGCTCCGCTCCAGACGTTCTCCCATCACGTTGAAAGTACGGCCGAGCTCTCCCAGTTCATCTGTTACGGGCAAGTGGACACGCGTATCAAGTTGTCCTTCAGACATCGCCTGACTGGCTTTGCATAACTGCTGCACCGGTTGCAGAACGAATCGGCGCATAAACCACCAGCCCCCCGTTAATGTGATCAACACCACCAGTGCACCGGATCCCATGAGTAACAAAGTTGTTTGCTGAGCATGGCGACGAATGGGCAATGCATCGTAGTCTACAAACAGGACGCCATTGACAGGATGAGTCTCTATCGGGCCATGGCAACCGATACAGGCTGCCTTGTTCTGCACGGGATTAACGCTGCGCAACACCTCCTGCCCCCGTTCGTTCAGGGTAAAAACAGTGGTATCTTCAGGCATGCTTCCATTCAAGTGACATACGCGACAGGCCGAATCCGTTTCCCTGGAAAATCGGTGCCCCAGCATTTTCTTATCAGCGGCAAAACGCACTTCATCATCCGGATTGACGATCATTACCCCAACGATGCCGTCCTGTTGACCGAGTCTGGCAACGATGTCGCGCAGTCCGTCCAGGTCCCGCTTGAGCATGGCGTTTTCCAGAGACGTCTGCAGCAGCCGATTAATATCTTCTACGGCCTTGACGCGCTCTGACTGCAACTGGGCGCGGTACATGGCCATAAACAACAGCAGGAAAACAAGCGATGTCACGACCAGCCCTGCAGCAACGCCTGACAGGAACTTGCGGCTGAGACTCGTCTGTATCCAACGTGTGATCGCTGTGGGCAATATATTCATCTAGCATCAAAAGCTACTGCGATACTGTCAGCACCCAAGCGGACGCCTCCTCAACCGGAAAATACATCAGTCTCTGAGGCAGGTTCCGCAGCCCCTCAATTTGGATACCTGCCTTGTACCTGGCAACTGGCATGACAATTGCTCCGTCCATAACGAGCGCCCAACACCCGCCACCCAGGTCGATAACCATATCGCCATGCACAGACTCTGACGCGGTCGTTTCACTAATTATTATTAATGTATTGAGGAGCATAACATGAAAATTCTGATACGGTGGCACGAGGCCTTCCGATGGTTTTTGGTGCTTGCCTTGGCGGGATATGCCATATGGGCATGGAATGCGGAGGCCGGAGATGTCGCTGTGCCGCAGCCATCGATAACTGGCGATTTTGAAAGCCTGCGTAGCCTGCTGGAAACGCGGGGCTGGCGCATAGAGCGTACCCCTGATGGTTCCACCCTGTTATTTCCGTTACAAGACACTCCACCGGCAGTGGAGGCGGGCGATGTCACTGTGCGTCAGCCATTGATGACCGGCGATTTTGATAACCTGCGTAGCCTGTTGGAAACGCGGGGCTGGCGCGTAGAGCGCGCCCCTGATGGTTCCACCCTGTTATTTCCATTACGGGAGACACCACCGGCACAGGAACCGGCACCTGCATCGATCACATTGACGGTGTCATCTGAAAATATGCAGCAATTACATGAATTGTTAGAGGCTTACGGCTGGAATCTGGTACAGGAAGGCAGCAACGCTTTACATCTCCTGGCACCAGCGCACCCCCTTCCACTTCCCGCCGCAACCAAAGCGGATTGTGCCGAGGAACAAAAGGAATTCCTGTTCACGGCAGGGGTAAAGTTGCCGGTAAACACCATCGAAGAGGCATGGCAGATCAGTACAAACTGGCTTTGGGAGTCAGGATATACGGAGCTTGGCGTGGGCGATATTCGCAACATCAACTGGATTTATCTTGTCAAGATTGTTGACCAAATACCGCCCTACAGGTTGCGCAATGAATTGATCATTAACAAGCGAAGCGGCCAGCTGTTGCCTTTATATTAGTATTCCTGTCCGACAATCCGGGGAAGTCCTTGACACCCTCCCCGGATCTCGTCGAAAAGCATGCTGCGCCGTATGCGCACTCCCGGCTGGCGATACGTGCGATCACCTGCAAATTTGGCATAAAGTAGTTTTACAGGAAAATCAATGGGGTTGCGTACATCCACCCTTCTCTCTCGCCAATTTGGCAGATTTCAGTAACTGGCGAACAACGCATGACTCCCGCCAATCAGTCTAATACCCGTTTAACAACAGATTCTTGCAGGAAGTAGACGGCTGTTGGCTCAGAGTTTGCTACGTAAAACTTGAGGGAGTGAAAGGCAAACCGCATCTGGAAATCAAAGCGCGGTAAGATCTCGTAACTTTCACTCGTGGGGAGGAGTGAGCTGAAACATCATCGACAGGTAAAAGTGTCCGCTGGACTTACGGCTGCACTGCTCAGTGCATGGTGTGCTGCGCAGGCAGAGTATCCAATAGCCGGTCTAACACCTTATGAGCGTCCAAACAACGCACCTGTTATCAAGCAGGTGATTAAGGGTGACGTCTGGTATCAGCAAGCACTGACAGGCGTAAGCAAGCCCTACCCCAACAGCCTCGGTTTTCTCGAGGACCAGGGTAACTGGTATACGCCGTTTATCCATCCAGGCATGACGGGCCGTTATGACATGCGTGGTTGGTATACCGGTGACTGAAGGGCGCCTGGCTGCTCAGCCTCACCCACTACGTGACGTAAAGAAACCCCGGCCTGTTTGCCAGGCCGGTGCTTAGCCAGACTGCGGATAACCGCGGTCTAACTCAGAAAAATTTATTGAGGAGAAGGAGAAAGA
>JBATJF010000388.1:0-12945 GCA_049668345.1 Gammaproteobacteria bacterium | reverse complement strand
GGCCGGCCCCTGGCCGGTACGCGTGACGCCGGACACGACCGCTGCCACGGCGCCTGCGGCACCGGCCGATGGCGACCTGTGCAGGCTGCCGGTCGATATCATCCGGCGTGGCAAGTACCAGCCGCGTCTCGATATGCACAAGGAATCGTTGCAGGACCTCGCCGACTCCATCAGCGCCCAGGGGGTGCTGCAGCCGATCGTGGTGCGCAGGGTCGACGGTGACGCCTACGAAATCATCGCCGGCGAGCGGCGCTGGCGTGCCGCGCAGCTGGCCGGGCTGCACGAAATTCCGGCCATCGTGCGCGATGTCGAGGACCGTGCCGCGATCGCTATCGCCCTGATCGAGAACATCCAGCGCGAAAACCTCAACCCGATGGAAGAGGCCAAGTCGCTCAACCGGCTGATCCGCGAATTCGAACTGACCCACGAGCAGGCCGCCGAGGCCGTGGGGCGCTCGCGCGCCGCGGTGTCCAACCTGCTGCGCCTGCTCGACCTCGACGATGCCGTCAAGGCCATGGTCGAGCACGGACAACTGGAGATGGGCCATGCACGCGCATTGCTGTCGCTGGCCGGCCCCGCCCAGATCGAGGCGGCACGCCAGGTCATCGCGCGGGGCCTGAGCGTGCGTGCCACCGAGGGACTGGTCAAGCAACTGCAGCAGCCGCGCGCCCACAAGGCGCCGCCGCCACGCAAGGACCCGAACATCCGCCAGCTGGAGACCGACCTGGCGGACAAACTCGGTGCCGGCGTGTCGATCCGGCCCGGACGCGGCGGCAAGGGCAAGCTGGAGATCAGCTACAACAGCCTGGACGAGCTGGACGGGATACTGGAGCACATCCATTAGCCTTAATTGATTGACCCCTCCCATAGACCGTCCTTATAATCCCCGGCTGCCTGATGGCCGGTTTTTCTTTCATGCGCAGCACCGCCCTTACGCGCATGATCTTCCAGCTGGTATCACGTAACTTGTTGAAAAAAGGTTGATAATGTGACCCTGGCGCGCGATGTCCGGATACTGGTAGCGCTGCAGCTTGCCCTGGTCGCCATCACCTCGACGGTGTTTTTCATTGTCTACGGCGGGTTCCAGGCGGGATCGGCCGGGTTTGGCGGTCTGGTGGCCGCCAGCAATATCGGGCTGCTGCTGTGGCGGCGGCACGGCGCGGACACGGGCCGTGCGCTGGGTGCCGGGGCCAGCCTCCGGCTGATGTACCGCAGCGCGCTGGAGCGGTTTGTCGTGATTGCCCTGCTGTTCGCGCTGGGGCTGGGAATCTGGCGGCTGGATCCACTGGCCGTGTTGGCGGGATTTGTGACGGGCCAGCTGGCCCTCGTTTTCATGGGGATGAAGGGAAAATCTGCGAGCCATGTCGTCTGACACACTGACAACGTCGGGATATATCAAGCATCACCTGACCAACCTGACCTTCGGTAAATTTCCCGGGGGACACGAGCACGCCGGTCACTGGGGCTTTGCCCACACCGGCCAGGAAGCTGCCGAGATGGGCTTCTGGGCCATCAACGTCGACAGCATGCTGTTCTCGATCGGCCTCGGTGTGCTGTTCCTGTGGCTGTTCCGCACCGCCGCGAAGCACGCGTCCGCCGACACCCCGTCGGGCTGGCAGAATTTCGTCGAGTGGATTATCGAGTTCATCGACGAGAGCGTGCGCGGCTCGTTCTCCGGCCGCAATCCGCTGGTCGCGCCGCTGGCGCTGACACTGTTTGTCTGGATCTTCCTGATGAACGCGATGGACCTGCTGGCCGTCGACCACCTGCCCTACGTCACCCAGCTGATTGGCGAGCACCTGCTCGGCCTCGATCCGCATCACGTCTATCTGAAGATCGTACCGTCCACGGACCCGAACATCACTTTCGGCCTGTCGCTGTCGGTGTTCGTGCTGGTGCTGTACTACAGCATCAAGGTCAAGGGAATCGGCGGCTTCTTCGGCGAGCTGGCCTTCCAGCCGTTCCCGAAATGGATGTTCCCGATAAACCTGCTGCTGGAAGGCGTCACGCTGATCGCGAAACCGATTTCACTGGCACTGCGACTGTTCGGCAACATGTACGCCGGCGAAATGATCTTCATCCTGATCGCGCTGATGTACGGCGGCGGTCTGGTGATGGGCGGTTTCGGCGGACTGCTGCAGCTTGGCTGGGCTATCTTCCACATCCTGATCATTACCCTGCAGGCGTTCATCTTCATGACACTGACCATCGTGTACCTGGACATGGCGCACCAGGAACATCACTGATTTTTATATTGAACAGTACGCAACTCTAGGAGAGAAAAATGGAAAACGCATTACTCTATATCGCGGGTGGCCTGATGATGGGCCTCGGTGCGCTGGGAGCCGCGGTCGGTATCGGTATTCTCGGTGGCCGCTTTCTGGAGGGCGCCGCGCGCCAGCCGGAACTGATCCCGATGCTGCGCACGCAGTTTTTCATCGTCATGGGTCTGGTCGACGCGGTGCCGATGATCGCGGTCGGTCTGGCCATGTACGTCATGTTCGCCGTGGTTTCGTAAGAGCGGTCTGTAACCACTGTTACCACACTGAGGTGCAAGCATGAATTTCAATGCGACACTGATCGGGCAGACCATCACCTTCATTGCGTTTGTGTGGTTCTGCATGAAGTTTGTCTGGCCGCCGATCATGAATGCGCTCGATGTTCGCCGCAAGAAAATCGCCGATGGCCTGGCAGCGGCCGAACGCGGCAGGCACGAGAAGGAACTGGCCGAGCAGCGTGCCCAGGAAATCCTGCGCGAGGCGAAGACTCAGGCCGGCGAAATCATCACCCGTGCCGACAAGCGCGCGGCCGAGATCGTTGACGAGGCCAAGACCGACGCGCGTGCCGAGGGCGACCGCATCAAGACCGCTGCTGCGGCCGAGATCGAGCAGGAGGTCAACCGCGTCAAGGAAAGCCTGCGCGGGCAGGTCGTTTCCATAGCCCTGGCCGGTGCCGGCAAGGTGCTGGAGCGCGAGGTCAGCGAAAGCACGCACGCCGAGCTGCTCAACAAGCTGGCGGCGGAGCTGTAGGCGCAGACCATGGCCGAAACACTTACCGTTGCCCGCCCCTACGCACAGGCCGCGTTCCTGTTCGCCAGCGAGCACCAGGTGCTCGGGGAATGGTCGGACAGGCTGGCGCTGCTCGCGGCGATCGCCACCGATCCCGCCATGCGGGTCCTGATCGATAATCCGCGCCTGACCGAGAAACAGCTGGCCGACCTGATCGTGGACATCGGCGGTGACCGGCTCGACGAAAAGTGCGCCAACTTCGTGCGTGCGCTGGCGGACAACCGCCGGCTCGGGTTGCTGCCGGATATCGCCGCGCTGTTCGAGATCGAGCGCCGCAAGGCCGAGGGCCGCGTGCAGGCAGAGCTGACCACGGCATATCCCGCCAGCGAGGCGCAGCAGGCACTGATCATCGAGAGTCTCCGCAAGCGACTGGGACGTGAAGTCGAACTGACCTGCAAGACCGACGCAGCACTGCTGGGCGGTGCCGTCATTCGCGCCGGCGACCTGGTTATCGATGGTTCCGTGCGCGGCAAACTGCAGCGCCTGGGCACGGCGCTGAGTCACTGAATTGAAGGTTTATCCAAGGTAAACAACTATGCAACTCAATCCGACTGAAATCAGCGAGCTTATCAAGAGCCGCATCGAACAATTCCAGGCTGTCTCGGAGGCGCGCACCGAGGGCACAGTGGTCAGCCTGACCGACGGCATCGCACGCATCCACGGTCTCGCCGATGTCATGCAGGGTGAGATGCTGGAGTTCCCGGGCGACGTCTTCGGCATGGCGCTCAACCTGGAACGCGATTCGGTGGGCGCGGTGATCCTCGGGGACTACAAGACCATCACCGAGGGCGACAGCGTCAAGTGCACCGGCCGCATCCTCGAAGTGCCGGTGGGCGAGGCGCTGCTCGGCCGCGTGGTCAACTCGCTCGGCCTCCCGATCGACGGCAAGGGCCCGATCGACACGCCGCTGAGCTCGCCGATCGAAAAGATCGCGCCGGGCGTGATTGCGCGCCAGTCGGTCGACCAGCCGGTGCAGACCGGACTCAAGGCCATCGACGCCATGGTGCCGATCGGTCGCGGCCAGCGCGAGCTGATCATCGGCGACCGCCAGACCGGCAAGAGCGCAGTCGCTATCGACGCGATCATCAACCAGAAGGGTACCGGCATCAAGTGTATCTACGTCGCCGTTGGCCAGAAGAATTCCTCCATCGCCACCGTGGTGCGCAAGCTGGAGGAATTCGGCGCGATGGAGCACACCATCGTCGTCGCTGCCGCCGCCGCCGAGTCCGCTGCCATGCAGTACATCGCACCGTACGCCGGCTGCACCATGGGCGAGTATTTCCGCGACCGCGGTGAAGATGCGCTGATCATCTACGACGATCTGACCAAGCAGGCCTGGGCCTACCGCCAGGTGTCGCTGCTGCTGCGCCGCCCGCCGGGTCGCGAGGCCTATCCGGGCGACGTGTTCTACCTGCATTCGCGCCTGCTGGAGCGCGCCGCGCGCATCAATGCCAAGGAAGTCGAACACCGCACCAATGGCGAGGTCAAGGGCAAGACCGGCTCGCTGACTGCTATGCCGATCATCGAAACGCAGGCCGGTGACGTATCCGCGTTCGTGCCGACCAACGTGATCTCCATTACCGATGGCCAGATCTTCCTGGAGTCGGACCTGTTCAACGCCGGTATCCGCCCGGCCATCAACGCCGGCCTTTCGGTCTCGCGCGTCGGCGGTGCGGCACAGACCAAGATCATCAAGAAACTCGGCGGCGGTGTGCGTCTTGCACTGGCGCAGTATCGCGAGCTGGCGGCATTCTCGCAGTTCGCCTCCGATCTCGACGAGACGACCCGCAAGCAGCTGGAACGCGGACAGCGCGTGACCGAGCTGATGAAGCAAAAACAGTATTCCCCGCTGTCGGTTGCCGAGATGGCAGTTTCGCTGTTCGCGGCAGACCAGGGTTACCTCGACGACGTCTTGCTGAACAAGGTCGTGGACTTCGAGCACGCGCTGCATGCCTACATGCGCGCAAGCCAGACCGCGCTGATGGACAAGATCAACACCACCGGCGACTACAACGACGAAATCACAGCCGGTCTCAAGGCTGCCGTGGAAGATTTCAAGGCAACCGGCACCTGGTAATCCCGGGCCAGGCAACGAAAGAGAGCTGACATGGCAGGCGCTAAGGAAATCCGCACCAAGATTGCGAGCATCAAGAACACGCAGAAGATCACCAAGGCGATGCAGATGGTGGCTGCGAGCAAGATGCGCAAGGCGCAGGACCGCATGCTGGCCACGCGCCCTTACGCCAAGCGTATCCAGAACGTGATTTCACACGTCGCGCAATCGCACCCGGAATATCATCATCCCTACCTGGTCGAGCGTCCGGTGAAACGCGTCGGGCTGATCATTATCTCCACCGATCGCGGCCTGTGCGGCGGCCTGAACATCAACCTGTTCAAGCGGGCCATCATGGCGATGAAGGACTGGAATGCGGCCGGTCTGCAAATAGACCTGACCCTGATCGGCACCAAGGCGAATTCCTTCTTCAAGCGCATGGGCGGCAACATCGTCTCCACGGCGACGCACCTCGGCGACAAGCCGTCGATCATCGAGCTGATAGGTACCGTCAAGGTGATGCTGGATGCCTACGAGGCGGGCGAGATCGACCGCCTGTACCTGGTGCACAACACATTCGTGAATACCATGAGCCAGGAGCCGGAGATCAATCAGCTGATCCCGGTGTCCGGTGAGGTGGACGATCAGCTCAAGGTGCACTGGGACTATATCTATGAACCGGATTCGCGGCCGGTCATGGACGCGCTGATGATCCGCTACATCGAATCGCTGGTTTACCAGGGTGTGGTCGAGAATATTGCCTGTGAAATGGCCGCGCGCATGGTCGCCATGAAGTCGGCGACGGATAACGCCGGCAACCTGATCGACGAGCTGCAGCTCATCTACAACAAGGCGCGCCAGGCCGCGATTACCCAGGAGATTTCCGAGATCGTCAGCGGCGCCGCGGCGGTGTAATACATTTGATGTAGGAGCGCTTCGCAAGGCCGCTTTCGGCATCCTGCCTCACACGGCACTCGTACATCCATGTACGTCGCGCGAGGCAAGAGAGTTGAAAAATCGCGGACGCGGTCCGCTCCTACAGGAAAGCAGAATCAAGCTATGAGGAAACCATCATGAGTGCTGGCAACATTGTTGAAATTATCGGCGCCGTTGTCGATGTGGAATTTCCGCGTGACAGCGTACCGAAGATCTACGACGCCCTGAAGGTCAACGACGCGGGCCTGACGCTCGAGGTTCAGCAGCAACTGGGCGACGGCGTGGTGCGTACCATCGCCATGGGTTCTACCGACGGTGTGCGACGCGGTCTCGAGGTGCTCAATACCGGCTCGCCGATCATGGTGCCGGTGGGCACCAAAACGCTCGGCCGCATCATGGATGTGCTTGGCAACCCGGTGGACGAGGCCGGCGACATCGGTGCGGAAACCACCATGCCGATTCACCGCCCGGCACCGACCTTCGCAGAGCAGGCCGCTGCACTGGAGATTCTCGAAACAGGCATCAAGGTCATCGACCTCATCATGCCGATCGTCAAGGGCGGCAAGGTCGGCCTGTTCGGCGGCGCCGGCGTGGGCAAGACCGTGACGCTCATGGAGCTGATCCGCAACATCGCCGTCGAGCACTCCGGCTACTCGGTGTTCGCCGGCGTCGGCGAGCGTACCCGTGAAGGTAACGACTTCTATCACGAAATGAAGGAAGGCGGCGTCATCGACAAGGTGTCGCTGGTGTACGGCCAGATGAACGAGCCGCCGGGCAACCGCCTGCGCGTCGCCCTGACCGGCCTGACCATGGCCGAGTTCTTCCGCGACGAGGGCCGCGACGTGCTGATGTTCATCGATAACATCTACCGTTACACGCTGGCCGGTACCGAGGTGTCCGCGCTGCTTGGACGCATGCCGTCCGCGGTGGGTTACCAGCCGACTCTGGCCGAGGAAATGGGTGTGCTGCAGGAACGTATCACCTCCACCAAGACCGGCTCCATCACCTCCTTCCAGGCGGTGTACGTCCCGGCGGACGACCTGACAGACCCGTCACCGGCCACCACCTTCGCGCATCTCGACGCGACCCTGGTGCTGTCCCGCCAGATCGCCGAGCTCGGCATCTACCCGGCCGTGGACCCGCTTGATTCCACCTCGCGGATTCTCGACCCGAACGTGGTCGGCGCCGATCACTATGATACCGCGCGCGCCGTGCAGGGTACGCTGCAGCGCTACAAGGAACTCAAGGACATCATCGCGATTCTCGGTATGGACGAGCTGTCCGAGGAAGACCGGCTGGTGGTGACACGCGCCCGCAAGATCCAGCGCTTCCTGTCGCAGCCATTCTTCGTCGCCGAGACATTCACCGGCTCTCCGGGCAAGTACGTGTCGCTGAAAGACACCATCGCCGGCTTCAAGGGCATCGTGAACGGTGAATACGACGCGTTGCCCGAACAGGCGTTCTACATGGTCGGCGGAATCGAGGAAGCGGTCGAGAAGGCCAAGAAACTTTAAGAGTACGAGATCATGGCAATGACCCTGCATGTCGATATCGTGAGTGCCGAGGCCGAGATCTACTCGGGCACCGCGACGATGGTATTCGCACCCGCCGAGATGGGCGAGGTCGGTATCGCCCCGCGCCACACGCAACTGCTGACGCGTCTCAAGCCCGGCGAGGTGCGGGTGCAGTCGCAGGACGGTGAGGAACTGTCGTTCTATGTATCCGGCGGCATGCTGGAGGTACAGCCGCACATGGTGACCGTGCTGGCCGATACCGCCATCCGCGCCGATGACATCGACGAGGCCCAGGCGCTGGAGGCGAAAGAGCGTGCCGAGCGCATGCTGTCCGACAAGGCCGCCGACATCGATTACGCCCGCGCCCAGGCTGAACTGGCCGAGTCCATGGCGCAACTGGCGGCTATCCGCAAGTTACGCCAGAAACGCTGATGACCGGACAGTTCGTCAGCCGGAACAAGGTGGTTTCGTTCACCTACTCGATCGTTGACCAGGCAGGCAATGTCATCGAGCAGTCCGATCTTCCCATCAGTTACGTCCACGGCGGGCCACACGACCTGTTCGAGAAGGTCGAGCAGGAACTGGAAGGCAGCGTGGTGGGTGATACCGTCGCGGTCGAGCTGAGCCCCGAGGAAGGCTTCGGGGCGCATGACCCGGAACTGACCTATACCGATGACCTGGATAACGTGCCCCCCGAGTTTCACCACGTCGGTGCCGAGGTGGAGATGATGAACGACCAGGGCGATACGCGGAAATTCACCGTCTCGCACATCGAGAACGGCAAGCTGACGGTGGACGGCAACCATCCGATGGCCGGCAAGACCATTGTGTTTCACATCAGGGTCACCGCGATTCGCGATGCCACCCCGGAAGAGGCAGCCAACGGCGTCGAGCCCATGCTTATGCCGGTGCTGCACTGACCCCGTTCTGCCGCATCAAATTTTTTACCCGTCCGGCCGATAAAGGGCCATGTATTCCGGTTATCCCAGCACAATACCAGCACGCGCCCCGGCGCGGCCGGGTGGCGTGGTGCGGCGTACCGGTGCCGGCGGAATTTTCTTTGCGTCCCCGCGGTTGACTGTGCAATAGTCCAGCTGACGGATATGCCTTCTGATATGCCACTGAGTATCGTCATTCTTGCCGCTGGCCAGGGTACGCGCATGCGCTCGGACCTGCCCAAGGTGCTGCATCCGCTGGGTGGCCGGCCGCTGCTCGCCCATGTCATTGATAGCGCCCGACAACTCGATGCCGCCGATATCCATGTTGTCATCGGGCACGGTGCGGACCGCGTGCGCAGCGAGTTCACCGATGCCGGTGTCGACTGGATCATGCAGGAACGGCAGCTCGGCACCGGCCATGCCGTCGCGCAGGCCATGCCGGCCATCCCGGATGGCAATACCGTGCTGGTGATGTATGGCGACGTGCCGCTGGTCCGCAAGGACACGCTCCAGCCGCTGTGCGCGATTGCCGCGCAGGGATTCGTCGCGCTGCTCACGGCGGAACTCGAGGTGCCGACCGGTTACGGCCGCATCCTGCATAATGCCGACGGCAGTATCTGCGGCATTGTCGAGGAGAAGGACGCCAGTTCCGCCGAGCGCTCCATTCGCGAAATCAATACCGGGTTCATCGCCGCACCGGCCACGAAGCTGCGCCGCTGGGTCGACGCACTCGACAACAGCAATGCACAGGGCGAGTTCTATCTCACCGATATCGTCGTGCGTGCGGTCAACGACGGCGTCAGCGTGCGCGGATTCACGACGGAATCCATCGAGGAAGTCATGGGCATCAACGACCGTGCGCAACTGGCGGTACAGGAGCGCTGCCTGCAGCGTCGCCGGGCGGAAGACTGCATGCGGGAAGGCGTGACGCTGATCGATCCGGCAAGATTCGACCTGCGCGGCAGGCTGGATGCCGGTCAGGACGTGGTCATAGACGTGAATGCCGTGCTGGAAGGTGATATCCGGCTCGGCAACCGTGTGAGCATCGGCCCGAACGTGGTTATGCGCAATGTGCGTGTCGGGGATGACGTCGTCATAATGGCCAACTGCGTTATCGAGGACGCGGTGATCGGCAACGCGTCCCGTATCGGACCGTTTGCGCGCGTGCGTCCGGAAACGCAACTCGCCGAACACACCCGTATCGGCAACTTCGTCGAGATCAAGAAATCGGATATCGGCGCAGGGTCCAAGGTCAATCACCTGAGCTATATCGGTGATACCACCATCGGCAGCGGCGTGAATGTCGGTGCCGGCACCATTACCTGCAACTACGATGGTGCCAACAAGCATCGCACCATTATCGGTAATGACGTGTTCATCGGTTCGGATACCCAGCTGGTGGCACCGGTGACAATCGCGGACGGGGCCACCATAGGCGCCGGTTCGACCATCACCCGCGATGCGCCGGCCGGCGAACTGACCCTGAGCCGCGCGGAACAGATGACACGCCGCGGCTGGAAGCGTCCGGTGAAAAAGCAAAAGACGTGAACGTGATACGTGAATTGTGCAGCAGTGGCGGTTGTACGCGGCGGGTAACGGGTAATGGACAGTTTGACGCGGGGCGTAGCTCCGGTTAAGAAAGGTAGGGTTTTATGTGCGGAATAGTGGGTGTTGCGGCCCGGCAGGATGTGGTGCCGATGCTGATAGACGGCCTGCGCCGGCTCGAATACCGCGGTTATGATTCGGCAGGTGTCGCCGTGCAGACCGAGGCCCACCGCCTGGAGCGCGTGCGCAAGGTCGGCAAGGTTGCGGAACTGGTGAAGGCGCTGGAGGCAACGCCGGTGAGCGGGATAACCGGCATCGCGCACACCCGCTGGGCGACCCATGGTGTGCCCAGTGAACAGAATGCGCACCCGCATGTCTGCCACGAACGCGTGGCAATCGTGCACAACGGTATTATCGAAAATCACGATGCGCTGCGTGCGCAGCAGCGCACGGACGGCTACCGCTTCACCTCGCAGACCGATACCGAAGTCATCGTGCACCAGGTCGACCGCTACCTGGAACAGGGGCAGAACCTGCTGGCGGCGGTGCAGTTGACGGTCGGCGATCTGGAGGGTGCCTTCGCACTGGGCGTGGTTTGCAAGGACGAGCCGGGCCGCCTCGTTGCGGCGCGGCGCGGCAGCCCGCTGGTCATCGGTCTGGCCGGCGACGCCATCCTGATTGCCTCGGACGTCGCGGCCCTGATCGCCCACACCAGCGACTTCATCTTTCTCGAGGATGGCGATGTCGCGGATATCCTGTACAACCGTCTCACGGTATATGACCACAGCGGCCAGGTCGTGGAACGCCCGGTAAAAACATCGGCGTTGCGGCTGGGCGCGGCCGACAAGGGCGAGTACGCCCATTACATGCTCAAGGAAATCTTCGAGCAGCCGCGCGCCATTGCCGACACCCTGGAAGGCCGCATCGGCAGTCACCGCGTGCTCGAAGAGGCGTTCGGCGCCAATGCGCACGAGATCTTCGACAACGTCAAGGGCGTGCACATTATCGCCTGCGGCACCAGTTACCATGCCGGCATGGTCGGTCGCTACTGGCTGGAGTCACTGGCCGGTGTCCCGTGCAGCGTCGAGGTGGCCAGCGAATTCCGCTACCGTCATCCGGTGGTGCGCAAAAACTCGCTCATCGTGACCCTGTCGCAATCCGGCGAAACGGCCGACACCCTGGCCGGCCTGCACGAGGCGCACCGGCTCGGTTTCGGTCACTCGCTGTCCATCTGCAATGTCGCGGAAAGCTCGCTGGTGCGCGAGTCTGACCTGGTACTGATGACACACGCCGGTCCCGAGATCGGCGTGGCCTCGACCAAGGCCTTTACCACCCAGCTGGTCGCGATGATGTTGCTGACCATCGTGCTGGGGCGGCGTCACGGCATGTCGGCCGAGACCGAGGCGCGCCTGGTCAACGAGCTGCGCAGCCTGCCGGGCAAGGTTGAACATGCCCTGCAGCTGAACGATGAAATCCGCGCACTGGCCAATAAGCTTATGGCTAACAAGCAAAATGCCCTGTTCCTCGGCCGCGGCGCCCAGTACCCCGTGGCCATGGAGGGGGCGCTGAAGCTGAAGGAAATCTCCTACATCCATGCCGAGGCCTACCCTGCCGGTGAGCTCAAGCACGGGCCGCTGGCCCTGGTCGATGCCACCATGCCGGTGGTGGTGGTCGCGCCCAACAACGATTTGCTGGAGAAACTCAAGTCCAACCTGCAGGAAGTGCGCGCGCGCGGCGGTGAACTGATCGTGTTTGCGGACACGGACGTGGGCATTGCCAGCGAACCCGGTGTGACCGTGCTGCCGGTGGCCCCGACCGATGACAGTATTGCACCGGTCATCTTTACGGTACCGCTGCAGTTGCTGGCCTACCATGTGGCGGTGTTCAAGGGCACCGACATCGATCAGCCGCGCAACCTCGCCAAGTCCGTCACCGTGGAATAATCACCCGGTTGCCCGCATTACCCTGTAAACGCTAAGTTATTGATATATCTTGCGCTGGTATGCACTTGCATGCCGAATGTGGTATTATTTGACGCTTTATCTGGGTCGGATACCCGCGTTGCCGCGGACCAAAGGAGTTTAGTTTTGGATATGGATTCAATGTTTTACTGCATTCCCCAGCAAGCCTATCTGAGCGTGACCACCTGCAAGAACCTGCGTGAACGCCCTGTAGGCAAGGCCCCGGCCGGCGCGCCGCCGAAGCTGATTGCCTGCGAAAAATGCACCATGCACCCGCTGGTCGATCTTGCGCAGATCCCGACGGTAACGCTGGAAGCCTACCTGAGGGGCTCGAAGCCCAAGACGGTCAACCTTAACTCGCCAAAAAACAGAAAGTTACTGTCCGACGTCGCCTGATCGCGGCTACGGCTCAGTAGGTGTGGTTAGCCCACTTGTCGGCGCGCCGGCGGCTGACCCGCGAGCGGCGATCGGGCTTCTCCACGTCGAAGCGCAGCAGCTCGCGGCGATCAGGGTGCGTGCGCCGGCTCCTGGAGCGCCGCTCCCTCAGGCCGCGGAACTGGCAGGTGCAGGCGGCCGAGCTGCAACCCTCGAGCGGAAGTTCCGGCGCCGAGTCGAAGGTGAACTGCTTGCCCAGCAGGATATGCGCGGATTCGCAACCGGCCTGCGTCAGCTCGACGCCCCAGAACAGATCATTGCCTTGCAGCTTGTCGATACCGCCGGGGCGGGCGGGCTCACGCGTGACCCGCGAGTCCAGACGCTTCCGGGCAGTTCCCGGACGCTTGTAATACGTTAGCCAGACGGCACCGGCAACCGCGAGCAGGATCGCAAGCCCTATCAGAAATATATCCATAAACACCTCAACCGGCCTGTGTTCCCGGTCACTGCCCGTGGTGCGGGACAGCGCCCTGCTTCCGGGTCGTCACTGCAGGT
>JBATJF010000387.1:0-13166 GCA_049668345.1 Gammaproteobacteria bacterium | reverse complement strand
TCTCCAGCAAGTACATGATGCAGCTGGCGCGCAACAAGGCCAATGCGGTGGTGATGTCGGGTCTGGCGTCCGGCGAGGTGCGCGAGAACATGGCGCGTATCCGCGACGAACTCAACGAGCTTGACGGTGTGCTGCTCATCGAGGGCGGGTTGCCGATCAGCGTGGCCGGCTCGATGATCGGTGCCGTGGGCGTGAGCGGTGCGCCCGGCGGTGACAAGGATGCCGCCTGTGCCCGGCGCGGCATAGAAGCCGTGCAGGAGCGGCTCGACTTCGCGGACTGAGCCACTGCCGATGCGCCACGTCCTGAAGCGGTATGCTGCGACTCAAGTTCCTGAACGCCGGGACGATTGATCTGCCATAAACCGGCACGGGGGGTGCCGGGATACAGGGGGACGATCATGAGCAGACATAACGCGGCGCCTTGTGACTGCTGTCAAAAGGCCTTTCACCGGCACGCAACACTGGCTTATCTTTACTGCGGCCATAATCGGGTCATTGTATTCCGTGATCCGGCCGGACCGGCCAGGTTCGTACCGGTGCAGTCGACCGATGAGGCAATCCGGATCATCCAGCAGTGTGACGGTCCTGGCGTACCTGTTGCCAGGACTGCCTGACAGGCGGAAATTCAAGCGCTGTCGCAACCGGCGGTCGTCTGCGCCGTTTGCATTGCTGCGGCTTGCCGGTCGTTCGACAAGGGTCCGGACGGGAGATCAGCCGGCCGCAGCAGCGTCCCGGTTGTTCAATGCCGGCATCTGTGCATTGTGTGCAGCCAGTTGTTCGTAGAAATCGACGAGTCGCAGCGCCATTTTTCCCGCCGACCACTCCAGTGCATATTCCCGTGCCTCGGTAGCCAGCTGCTTGCGCAGCCCGGTCCTGCCCAGCACGGCGCATACTTTCTCGGAAAAGTCGGGAACGGTTCCGTCCGAGACCAGCGCCCCCCTGCCATCTGCCAGGATGTCCTGCGTTCCCATACGGGCGGTCGACACGACGGGTACACCGAGCGCCATGGCTTCAAGCAGTACCAGACCCTGCGTTTCGGTGCTTGATGCGAAGACGAAGACATCACCGCCACAGTAGCATTCCCAGAGCGCGGGTCCACGGGGCAGGTAGTCGATAAACATCGTGTTGCCGACCAGACCCTTTTCCACGGTTTCCTTGCGCAGGGACTTGCGCGCCGGGCCTTCGCCGGCGATCACCAGCAGTACATCGGGTATTACGCCGCGTACGCTGTCGAGCACGTCCAGCAGGAATGAAATGTTCTTTTCGTGGGCAACCCGGCCGACGTGGATCATCACCGGCCGGTCCGCGTCGATGCCGTGCTGTTCGCGGAAGCTGTGTTTCGAGTAGCTCTGGTAGCTTTGTGGTTCGAGACCTGTTGGTATGATGGTGAGCGGCGTGTGGACGCCGTAGTTCCTGAGGACGTCATGCATGGCCCGTGACGGGACGATAACGGCATCCAGGCGGTTGCATTGCTCACGTGTGAAGTAGCGGGCCGCCGCCTGCATCAGTCGCCTGGGCAGGAAGGGAACATAGTGATACAGGTATTCCTCGAAGTAGGTGTGGTAGGTCTCCACTACCGGTAATCCCAGCCTCGCCGCAAGCCTGGTCCCGACGCGGTGCGCAATAAACGGGGTCTGTATATGCAGCAGATCGAAATTGTGTTTCCGGAGCATGTCCTCAAGATCGAGGATCGCGCCGGCTTTCATCATCCTGTCCTCGGGATCCAGGAAAACATGACGTGACGGGATTCTGATGATGCTGTCATCGTCTGCAGGCCGGGTGCCGTAGTCGGGAACCACCAGACAGACGCTGTGTCCCTGTTCCTCAAGCGAGTGGCGAAACGTTGCGATCGAGGTCGAGACGCCGTTGACCCTCGGGAAGTACACGTCCGATATCATGAGAATTTTCAAGGATGGTTTCTCACACGCTGCGCTGACGGTCGGTTCGGGCAGTCCGGCCTGTCACGCCGCGGCGGCCGTCCGGTCACCGGAGTCAAGTGCTATTACATTGCTGGCGTCGGTCCAGTGCAGTATTTCGAGTTCACCCTCAAGTGTCTCGACCAGTGCCGTGCAGCTTTCTACCCAGTCGCCGTCGTTGCAGTAAAGGAGGCCGTCAATTTCCCTCAGTTCCGCCTTGTGGATATGACCGCAAACCACGCCTTCCACCTTGTGGATTGCAGCCTCACGCGCGACCATTGTCTCGAAATCGTCGATGAACTGTACCGCGTTCTTCACCTTGTGCTTGAGGCAAGCAGAGACTGACCAGTACGGATAACCCATTCGCCTGCGAAGGTGGTTAAACCAGTGGTTAATGGACAGTACGCTCTGGTAGGCGAGATCGCCGAGTATGGCAAGCCATTTTGCGCAACGGACGACGCCATCGAACTCATCGCCATGGGTTACCAGCAGCCTGCGACCATCGAGCAGGGTGTGCACGGTATTACCCTCAATGCTTATGCCTCCGAAGTTCATGCCCAGGTATTCACGCGCAAACTCGTCATGGTTTCCCGGCACATATACGACCTGTGTCCCCTTGCGGGCCTTGCGGAGAATTTTCTGGATAACATCGTTGTGCTTCTGGTCCCAGTACCAGGAGCGACGCAGTGACCAGCCGTCGATGATGTCGCCGACCAGGTAGAGGTATTCCGATTCAGTGTGGCGCAGGAAGTCCAGCAGGAAGCCGGTTTTACAGCCACGTGTCCCGAGATGAATATCCGATACCCAGATCGCGCGATAGCGTCTGGAATCCTTGTGGTGCGCACCCTGTTCATCAATCATGCTGTCCCCCGTCAGTTGTGTAAAGTGGCTGTATGGGTCGATACGGCGCCGGCACGGCTTGCAGCTTCTCCGGCGAGTCCTGTCCCGGCTCATCGCGGCTGGATGGAGGGTTTCCTTGTGTGTACACTTGCGCTTCCTCAACAGGGGGTGCTATGGCCAAGTACAATCAGGCGGGCGGTCTGCGCCGCATCTGGAACGCAGGCCTCTATTCCATCGCGGGCATCAGCGCGACCTGGAAAAACGAGGCGGCATTCCGGCAGGAGCTGGTGCTGTGCCTGTTTCTGGTGCCCGCGGCTTTCTGGATTGGCGGCAGCGCGGTGGAGCGCGCCCTGCTGGCAGGCAGCTGCCTGCTGGTGCTGGTAGTGGAGCTGCTGAATTCCGCAATTGAGGCTGCAATCGACCGCATCGGCGCCGACCGGCATCAGCTTTCCGGTCGCGCCAAGGATATGGGCTCCGCGGCGGTATTTTTCAGCCTCTGGATCGTGGCCTTGTGCTGGGGGCTGGTCATACACGATCGCTTCTTCAGTTGAATCAGCCAAGACCGAGCAGCTCGACTGCATTGAAGCTGAGCAGTGCGAGTATGCCGCCGATCATCGCGCCGGCCAGCACGTCACTCGGATAGTGCAGTCCCAGTATCATGCGCGAGAGCGCGACCAGCAGGGCGAATGGAAGCAGCACCCATATCATTTGCGGAAAGTAGCTGCACAGCACCAGTGTGAAGCTGACGGCATGCAGGGTATGTCCGGAAGGGAAGCTGTAGCGGTCCAGCGGTGGCATGGCGCAGGCGACCTGGCCGGCATGGCGCACGTAGGGTCGTTCACGTCCTGAATAGCGCTTGGTTATCTTGTAGATAAACAAACCTGCCAGTGCGGTCAGCCCCATGTGCAGGGTTACCACCAGTCCGTCATGGCCGCCGATAACCGGCAGCAGCGCCATCAGGCTGTACCAGATGACACCATCACCCAGCCGGCTGACTGCGCGAAACAGGTTGCGGATGGCGGTGCCCCGGCTGAGCCTGTTCAGCAAGGCGCAAACACTGGCATCCGCGCTGTCGAGTTTGCGAACGACGCTGTAAATCCTGCCGCTGTGTGTGGATACTGACATGGCTATGTCTCTCCATACATTTCTCCGTTTTCTACGTTGCCAGCCAATTGCAACAATAATGTGAAGTTTCGGTTTAGCTTTTGTTACATAAGTTGCCGGGTTGATGTGGCCGGGTAACGAATGTGTAATACATCAGTCACAGTCCGGTCATTTTGCGGAACAAGAATGACGGACTGTGTTCATTGACCCGACAGGTGCTGCTGCAGCGCGCTCATGAATGCATGTTCAGTCGCCATCGTGACCGATGCCTGGAGCCCGCAGGTCAACGGGGTCGTCAATACCCTGCAGCACACCCGCGACAATCTGACCGGCATGGGCTGCCGGGTCACCATGCTCACTCCGGCCGACTACCGCACCATCCCGTGTCCGACCTATCCTGAAATCAGGTTGTCCCTGCATCCTTCCGGCAAGCTGTACAAACAGCTTGATGCGCTGCAACCCGACCATATCCATATTGCGACCGAAGGCCCGCTCGGACTCGCGGCGCGCAAATACTGCATGCGTAACGGCCTGTCCTTCACCACCTCCTACCACACGCAGTTTCCTGAATACATACGCAAGCGGATGCCGTTGCCGCTCAGTATTTCATACTCGTTTGTCAGGCGATTTCACGGTGCGGCGAAACGCACCATGGTGGCGACAGCCAGCCAGGAGGTGCTGCTCAGGAAGTGGCGGTTCAACAACATCGTGCGCTGGTCGCGTGGTGTCGACACCGATGTGTTCAGGCCCGATGAAAAGGAGCCGCTGGATGTGCCGCGTCCGCTGTTCGTCTATGCCGGCCGCATTGCCGTGGAAAAGAATATCGAGGCATTTCTTGAACTCGATCTGCCGGGCAGCAAGTGCCTCATCGGTGACGGCCCGGCACTGGAGGCGCTGAAAAAAAACCGGCCCGATGTGCTGTTTGCGGGTTATCGCTTCGGCAGCGAACTGGCACGGTACATGGCCAGTGCCGACGTGTTCGTCTTTCCGAGTCTGACCGACACCTTCGGTCTGGTCATGCTGGAGGCCATGGCCTGCGGTGTGCCGGTGGCTGCCTATCCGGTGACGGGACCGCTCGATGTCGTCACGCACGGCGAAACCGGCGTGCTCGATAAGGACTTGCGCAAGGCGGCCCTGGCGGCGCTCGGCCTGGACCGGCAGCGCTGTCGGGACGAGGCGCTGCGGCATACCTGGCAGGCCGCCAGCCAGCAGTTTTTCGACAACCTGGTGCCGGTCTGCTGACTTGCTACAAGAGACCGGCGCGCCCTGATAACAACATCCGCCTTGCCACCTGCGGCTTCGACTGTGCTGTCAACAGCTCAGTCGATAACCAGTACCAGCTTGCCCGTGGTCTGTCCGGATTCCAGGGCGCGATGCGCCGCGGCGACGGCGTCGAACGGATATTGAGTCACTGCGGGCAGCCGCAGTTTTCCTGCGGCCTGCCATTCCAGAATCTGTTGCATGCCGCGTTGCAGGGTCGTGCCGTGGTCGAACAGATAGCTCAGGTTGAAGCCGAGTACGCTGCGGTTGTGCGTGGTGAGGTCGAACGGGCTGAAGCGCGGCGTGCGCAACCAGTCCCATGCCAGGCGCAGGCGCTTCGGAATTCCCCGTCGTGTCTGCAGCATGCTGTGAAAGCCGTACACCACCAGCTTCCCGGTGGGCGCCAGGTGGCTGTAGCTGGCGCCGAGGGTCGTTACCCCGTTGGCGTCCAGCACGACGTGATAGCCATCGGGCGCCAGGCGTTCCGCCTCGCGCCACAGGTTCTGCGTGGACTTGTCGATGACCGCGTCCGCGCCGAGCGCGGTGACGGTATCCACCTTGTGCGCGGCCCCCACCGCCCCGATTACCCGGCAGCCGGCGAGCTTGCCCATCTGCACCAGCATGCTGCCGACGCCGCCGGCGGCTGAATGCACCAGCAGGGTATCGCCGGCGTGGGGATGGGCAAGCTCGAACAGCGCATACCAGGCAGTCAGCGCGACCGTGGGCAGCGCGGCGGCCTCCGCAAAACCCAGCGTGGCGGGCATGGCAAATACCTGGTGTCGGGGGGCGGCGAGTTGTGATGCATAGCCGTTGAAGCGGGTGACGGCAATGACCGGCGTGCCGGGCGAAAGACCGGTGATCGACGCGCCGGTGGCGCGGACCGTGCCTGCGACCTCGAAGCCGGGCGTGACAGGATAGCCGACATAGTGTCGCGCCGAGGCATACAGGCCCATGCGCGTCACGCAATCGGCATAGTTGACGCCGACGGCGCGCACGTCGACCAGAACCTCGTCGTCCGCCGCCGTGAGATCCGGGTGCTGCTCGACCACCAGCCGGTCGTAGCCGCCGGGTTTATGGATGACAATTTTTTTCATGCGCCGGGCGTACCTTGCATTGCCACCAACCGCCCCGATACTAACAGGAGGTAAACAACTTGGGACTTCCCCTGATTGAGTGGGTAACACATAAATTCAGACGAGACGCATTGCTGCTGATGGCAAGGTTGTTAGCCGAATGAATTCGGCCCTGCTGTAGGGTCGAATTCATTCGACCAGCGGTGTTTCATCGTCATTCGATCAGACTTGATAGTGCAGGGTATGACGACCCCTGCGCTCTGCGTCGCAGGACATGCGACCCACTCGTCTCCAATGGCAACAGGCTGTTGGCCGAATGAATTCGGCCCTACAACGGGAATCTACCCACTCGATTTGAGGAAGAACCAACAACTTTATCCGGAGCATGACATGGGCGCAGGAATTATTCTGATTTTCGCCGGCATTCTGCTGGCGCTGTTTCCGCCGCTGCTGGCGATTATCGTGGCCACGGTGCTGATCATGGCGGGTGCCTCGCTGGTCGCCGTTGCCTGGTACGAGCGCAAGCTGCAGCGACATTACCGGAACCCGACTGTCGAATTCATCGTCAGGCACTGATCCAGCGCTTGCGGGCAGGTATTACGGTGCCTGTTCGGGCTTGCCCCACAGCTCTTCCAGGCGCTGGTCGCGGCCGCAACCGTAGCGGTAGAACTTGTAACGCACTGGATTCTTCAGGTAGTAATCCTGGTGGTAGTCTTCCGCCGGGTAGAAGGTGCCGGCCTCGCTGATGCCTGTCACGACCGGCTCCTTGAAGGGCTTCAGCTCCACCAGCGCCGCCTTTGACTGTTCCGCCAGCCGTTTCTGCTCCGGGGTGTTATAGAAGATCTCGCTGCGGTACTGGTCGCCCCAGTCACAGAACTGTCCGTCGGACGTGGTCGGGTCGATGTTGCGCCAGAACACGTCCAGCAGTTGTGCATAGCTGATCCGTTGCGGGTCATAGACAACCTGCGTCGCCTCGGTATGCCCGGTGCCGCCCCGCGACACTTCCTTGTAGGTCGGATTTTCCTTGTGGCCGCCGGTATAGCCCGCGGTCGTGGAGATGACACCATCGAGTTTGTCGAAGGGGGGTTCCATGCACCAGAAACAGCCGCCGGCAAAGATCGCCGTCGCCGTTTCAGCATCCTGGGCGGCGGGGGAGGCGAAGGCGGTGACGGTCAGCACGGCCAGCGGGATCGACAGCAGCCAGCGGCGGAGCGGGAATGGTTTCATGCGAGTGTCCCTGAAAGCGTTGATGGAGTACTGCTAATGGACAGCAGGCCGGTTCAATCGTTTCAATGAATTATATCCTTCTCTATTACAGCGAGTTGCCGGAATTCAACGACCATGCGCTGGAGCCGATAGCCTGACTGAAGCTATGTGAAAACGAGGTGCTGCGATGGAAAGTCGTTACCCGAAGCCCGCTGATGTCGGGATCAGGATACCACCCGCGCTGCAGCAGGAGCATTTCTGCGCGGGTTTCGAGCATGGCCTGAAGGGCGGTCAGCTGAACCGGATCGAATACATGAAACTGTCTTTCCGGGAAGGTTTTCGTGCCTCGAGGCTGTACCTGCGCGAATTGCGCCGCTCACGGGGTATCCTGGAGTTCCCGGCCCGCTGGCGCATCCGCACGAGCGCTGCATAACGACCGAGCGTGCCGCCGGCCTGCCTGTGCCTGCGGTTGCCGGTGTTTCTGTTTGCACACGCGGTGGGCGTGGACGGATTCTCCCCGCATGGCATGTTCCCGGTGCGGCAAGCTTACATCCGGCCCGGGCTGTCTGGCGAGCGGGCGGATCGACAACGTTCCGCTGCCGCAGCCACAGCGACCACCGTCTGAAATGCTGCGAAGTACAATCCTGTGCGGTTAACGGCATGGGATGTACGAGCCGGCGGAGCGCGATACAGTGAATCGGGGTGGCACCGGGTTCGTTCCTGCCGTGCTGAATGAACTGTGTCATCATATCGCGCATGAACACCTGCAACCGGACGAGCCATATTCATACGATAGTTTGCTGCCGGCGCCAGCCCGGCCTGACGCGGCAGGGCATCCATGTCGAAGAGCAGCAGGGGTTGATGCGTGTCTGAACGCCGGCAACTGATCGGTCTGCTGCTCGGGCCGGCACTGCTGCTGGCGCTGCTGGCCATGCCGCTGCCGGAGGGCATGACGCCGGCGGGCCTGCGGGTCGCCGCCGTGGCGGTCCTGATGGCGGTGTGGTGGCTGACCGAGGCGATACCGATTCCGGCGACCGCGCTGCTGCCGATCATGCTGTTTCCCGTGCTGGGCGTGATGAGCGGCGCCGATATCACGCGTGCCTACGGACATCACCTGATCTACCTGTTCCTGGGCGGTTTCCTGATTGCGGTGACCATGGAAAAATGGAACCTGCATCACCGGATTGCCCTGCACACGATCCGCATGGTCGGCACAACGCCGCAGCGCATCGTACTCGGCTTTATGCTGGCCACCGCGTTCCTGTCGATGTGGATCAGCAATACCGCCACCACCATGATGATGGTCACGATCGCCGTGGCCGTCCTGCACGAGGTGGAAAGCCGGATCCAGCATGCGCCGGGCGAGCTGCGTTTCGGGACTGCGCTGATGCTGGGTATCGGCTATTCCGCCTCCATTGGCGGTGTCGCGACGCTGATCGGCACACCACCCAATGCCATTTTTGCGGGCGTGGTGGAGCGTACCTACGGCTACACCATCAGCTTTGTCGAGTGGATGGCGTTTGGCCTGCCGCTGTCACTGGTCATGCTGGCCATCACCTGGTTCTACCTGACCCGCGTCGTGTTCCGCAGCGAGACCGGGCCGTTGCCGGGCGGTCGCGCCTTCATCCGCGACCAGCTGGAAAAGCTGGGTCCCATGTCGCGGCAGGAAAAGCAGGTGGCCGCGGTATTCCTCGCCGTTGCCGTGCTGTGGGTTCTGCGCGGCATCTACCAGCCGGCTGTGCTGCAGCACGTGGAGGATTCCACCATCGCCATCGCCGGGGCGCTGCTGCTGTTCATGATACCGGTCGACCTGAAGCGGGGTGAATTTCTGCTCGACTGGAAGACCGCGGTGACCATCCCCTGGGACATCATTATCCTGTTCGGTGGCGGCTTTGCGCTGGCGCAGGGTTTCATAGACTCGGGACTGACCCAGTGGCTGGCGGACCGGCTGGTCGTGCTGCAGGGCATCGACCTGTGGCTGGTGATCGCGAGCGTGGTGCTGCTGGTCATCTTCCTGACCGAGGTAACTTCCAACACCGCTACCGCCTCGTTGTTGCTGCCCGTCATGGGGGCGCTGGCGGCGGCCATCGAGGTACATCCCTTCGGGGTGATGGTGGCGGCGGTGGTGGCGGCCTCGTTCGCCTTCATGCTGCCGGTCGCCACGCCACCGAATGCCATCGTCTTCAGCAGTCGCTATGTGACGATACTGCAGATGGCAAAAGCGGGTTTCTGGCTGAACCTGCTGGGCGTGGTAGTGATTACGGCGTTCGTCTGTTTCGTGCTGCCGCGTGTCTGGGGTATCGAGCTGGATACCTGGCCGGGTGCTATACGTTGACCTTGGCCAGTACGTGTACGTGGAAGCAGATCTGCTCCAGGAATGCCTGGGTGTCGCGCGCACCGGCGGCGATGTTCATACGCACCCGGCCGTCGGAGTGGTCCAGTTCCCCGGCCGCACCGAAGATCTGCCAGCCGGCAAAGCTGGCCACGCCGTCCGTGCGATTGCCGGCCAGGGCGGCGGAGGCCAGGATATTGATGACCTGTTCGCCATTATCGACGTCGTACTTCCGGCCAATGTCGAAACAGACGATCTCCAGCGACCAGCGCGGGTGGGGCAGGCCGCCGCAGAGCTCGACCTCGGCCATGCCACTGTGGATGAACAGGCGGTTGGCGCCATCAGGGCCGCTGACGTGAACTTCCATTTCCTGCATGTTTGTCAGGCGCTTGGGTGTGATGATGTTGGAATAGTCCATGCCGTTTCTCCGCTGATCGGATTGTCATTCCGGACTCTTATTGGACGATACTTGACTGAATAAGGCAAGTGCACCGGGGGGCTGGTGCGGGTGGTTCAGGTCTACGGCTTGCGCCCCGGCGGGTGCAGCGGGAAGGGCATGACCGTACCGGCCGTGGTCGCACCCTCGATGATCTTGTTGCTGCCCTCGCGCTCGACCTCGTCGATGCGTATCACGGACTGCAGCGGGATGTAGGTGCGCTTAACGCCCTGGAACTCGGACTTCAGCCGTTCCTCGGCTGGATCGACCACGACCGAGCTGCGCTCGCCGAAAATGATGCCCTCGACCTCGATGAAGGCATACATGTTGCCCTGCTCGACGTTGTGCGCGTGCAGTTCGTAGATGCTGCCCTGGTTGTAAAAGGAGATGCGGTAGATCTTCTGGTCTTTCATCAGATGACAGGCGATTAGTTATTTCACGACCAGGTGGTCGAGCTTGTCATCCATGTGCATCTCGGTCAGTTCCGTGAAGCCGCCAATGCAAACACTGTCGATGACGATCTGCGGCACACTGCGTGCACCGTTGGTGACGACCGAAAATTCGCGCCGGGCCGCCATGTCCGAATCGATCATCGCCTCGTCGTAGGGGATGTTCCACTTGGTCAGCAACTGCTTGGCCTTGTCGCAAAACGGGCAGCTGGCGGTACTGTAGATCTTGACTCGTGCCATGTCAGGGTCCGCGGTGGTTCGTCAAACAGCCGGGATTATACAGGATTCGCGACATGCAGCGGGGCATCCCGGCGCGGGGTGGCGGTCAGCGGTCATCCAGGCTGCGCGCCCGGACCAGTTCGACCAGCCGTGCCCGATCGTAACCGAGCCGCTGCCAGTCAGTATCGATTTCGAGTCGGGCCAGCGCCGCGGTGGGCATCAGCTTGTCGTCTTCCGGGCGCGGCACGCTATCACCCAGCAGGTCGGCCAGCAGGTCCTCGAGCCCCGGGTTGTGTCCGACCAGCATGGCGGTGTGCAAGCCGGGTGGCAACTGCCTGAGCACGCCAAGCAGTGCCGGGCTGCTCGCCAGGTAGACCCGGTCATCCCGCACAATCTGTTCCGGCGGGATGTCCAGCGCCTTGCAGACCAGGGTTGCCGTGCGCAGGGTCCTCGCCGCCGGTGAGGCGATGATCATTTCGGGCCGCAATCCCTGTTCAGTCAGCCACCGCCCGATGCGCTTGCTGTTGCGCGTACCGCGCCTGGCCAGCGGCCGTCTGAAATCGTCTGCCGCCCCGGCCTCCCAGTCGGACTTGCCATGTCGCAGCAGCAGGAGGGTGCGTGTTATCACAGGTTTAACGGGCAGCGGGGTGGCCGTGGGGTGAAGGGCAGATACGACGGCACTGCAGGGACGAATCAGGTGTCGGCGAGTTTCTCGAGCAGGTTCGTTTGTGCATTGGTCGAAACATCATTGCCGGGTTGCAGTCGATGGTAGCTGTGGTCCGGCTGCAGCGTCCAGACCCGGGTATTGTCGGCCAGGTAGATGGCCTGTTCATCCAGTATGCGCGATCTTGCCTGCCCGTCAAGAATCGGGAAGGCGACCTCGACCCGCTGGAACAGGTTGCGTTCCATCAGGTCGGCGCTTGCGCAATAGAGCCGGACATCCCCCGCGTTACCGATCGTCGTAATCCATGCACCATGGAGCGAGGCGTGAATCATGGACAAGGCTACCGGCTGTCATGCTGGATGGCCCGCAAGCACACGGAAACACGGATGTAGGGTGCGTTCTACGCACCAGGAACGGTGCACGGAGTGCACTCTGCATATTTGGACCCCTGTCGATCCGGCAGTGAGCCGAAATCCGAAGCCACCGGGTTTGGCCGAAGGAGTCTATGGCTGGCAGGATTGTGCGTCGGCGTGGGGGCATGCTTGTCCCGGTACCGTCACAGCCTGCCGCCCAGCGCCAGTTTGTGACGGAATCCAGACAATAAACGTCGTAAACTTGACGTTTATTGTCTATTGCAGGGTGGCCAGCTTGTCGAACAGCTGCTTGCCAATCAGGTGCATCAATTCCTGCATGGTCAGGCTGACAGGCACTTCTTTCACATTGGAAAACCAGATGTTTTCGACCTGGCCGTTCTCCTCTGCCGTCTGTTCGGTGACCAGCGGGAGCCCAATGAAAATACCCTGTTTGCCATCATCCAGGCCTACTGTAATCAATTGAAGTTCCAGTGTTTTCATGTCGTGATCTCCTTGTGATCCTGCAACCGCCGGCAGGCCGGGTTTTCAGGGGATACGACATTAACCATGCATTTCACATGCCATTAGGCGGGTGGTGACGTTCAGTCCGCGCAATGCCGGAGAACAGCCGCCACACGGCGCCGCTGGGGCGGTCGAAGCCGGTACAGATGAAATTGAGCGCGTGAGGGTTATTCACCGTCCAGAGCATGTGGGTTTCAGCGTGACGACGCCCGCAGAACAGCAACCGGTCACCGGTCTGCAGAACGGTGTCGTCCTTCGGCAGCAACAGCTCGCTCTGGTCGGCGCGCTTCAGGTACAGCAGCACGCAGGGCAGTTGCTGGGCGACTTCGCGCGGGTCCGTGATGAGATGGCACAGGGTGACCTTCTGGTCCCTGCGGAAGGCCTCCTGCAATGCGGGCGTGACCTGGTCCGAGATCGTCAGTGTCCAGGTTTCCGGTGCCTGGTCGGTCAGGATGCCGGCGACGCGACTCACCAGGACGTTTGCCCATTGCTCGTTCTGTGTTCTGGCCAGGCGCAGAAAATCGTTCAGCAGGGGGTTGGTGATCAGGTCGAGAATGCGGCGACCGATGATAGTGCCGGACTTCATGATCAGGTCGATGTTCGCGGCAGCGAAAATACCGTCATTGTTACTCAGGTTCTGGCGCGCCACGGTGAACAGGTTTTTGTTCATGTCGCGCGCGGTCATGATGATGGACAGGTTGTTGGCATCGTCATCGGTGCCGGCAATAATGCCCTCGGCATGCTCGATGCCGGCCTCGTACAGGGTGATGGCCTCGGTGCCGCGACCCTCGA
>JBATJF010000386.1:0-2099 GCA_049668345.1 Gammaproteobacteria bacterium | reverse complement strand
CTCTGACATATCGATGCGCACCATCGCCTCCTCGGTATCGAACAGGAAGGCCGCCAGCGACTTGGTCAGCTCGGTCTTGCCCACACCGGTTGGACCGAGGAACAGGAAGGAGCCGTTCGGCCGGTTCGGGTCCGACAACCCGGCGCGGCTGCGGCGGATGGCATCGGACACCACGCGCACCGCCTCGCTCTGGCCGACCACGCGCTTTTGCAATGACTCTTCCATGCGCAGCAGCTTGTCGCGCTCGCCCTCGAGCATCTTCGACACCGGGATGCCGGTCCACTTGGACACCACCTCGGCGATTTCCTCGTCGGTCACCTTGTTGCGCAGCAGCTGCATGTCGGTCGTCTCGGCGGCATCGGCCGCGGCCAGCTGCTTGACCAGTTCCGGGATGCGTCCGTACTGCAGCTCGGAGGCGCGCGCGAGATCGCCGGCACGGTGCGCGGTCTCGAATTCCATGCGCGCCCGCTCCAGCGCTTCCTTGATGTGACTGGCGCCCTGCACGGCCGCCTTTTCCGATTTCCAGATTTCCTCCAGGTCGGAGAACTCGCGCTCCAGGGTATCGATCTCGCCCTGCAGGGCACCGAGACGCTTTTTCGAGGCCTCGTCGGCCTCCTTCTTCAGCGCCTCGCGCTCGATCTTGAGCTGGATCAGGCGCCGCTCCAGGCGGTCCATTGCCTCGGGCTTGGAATCGATCTCCATGCGGATGCGGCTGGCGGCCTCGTCGACCAGGTCGATGGCCTTGTCCGGCAGCTGGCGGTCGGCGATATAGCGGTGCGACAGAGTGGCGGCCGCGACGATGGCCGGGTCGGTGATCTGCACGCCGTGGTGCACCTCGTAGCGCTCCTTGAGCCCGCGCAGGATGGCGATGGTGTCCTCCACGCTCGGCTCGTCGACCAGCACCTTCTGGAAGCGGCGCTCCAGGGCAGCGTCCTTTTCGACGTACTTGCGGTACTCGTCCAGCGTGGTGGCACCGACGCAGTGCAGCTCGCCGCGCGCCAGCGCGGGCTTGAGCATGTTGCCGGCATCCATGGCGCCCTCGGCCTTGCCGGCGCCGACCATGGTGTGCAGCTCGTCGATGAACAGGATGATCTGGCCTTCCTGTTTGGACAGGTCGTTGAGCACGGCCTTGAGGCGTTCCTCGAATTCACCGCGGAACTTCGCGCCTGCGATGAGCGAACCCATGTCCAGGGATAACAGCCGCTTGCCTTTCAAACCTTCCGGCACTTCACCGTTGATAATGCGCTGCGCCAGCCCTTCCACGATGGCGGTCTTGCCGACGCCGGGCTCGCCGATCAGTACCGGGTTGTTCTTGGTGCGGCGCTGCAGCACCTGCACGGTGCGGCGGATCTCATCGTCGCGACCAATCACCGGGTCGAGCTTGCCCTGCTCGGCACGCTCGGTCAGGTCGATGGTGTATTTCTCCAGGGCCTGGCGCTGCTCCTCCGCGTTCGGGTCGTCGACCTTCTCGCCGCCGCGCAGCTTGTCGATCGACTGCTCGACCAGGCCCTTGCTGGCACCGGCCTGGCGCAGCAGTTCGCCGACCTGGCCCTTGTCCTCCAGCACCGCCAGGATAAACAGCTCGCTGGAAATGTAGCTGTCCTTGCGCTGCTGGGCCAGCTTGTCAGTGACGTTCAGCAAGCGCCCGAGATCGTTGGAAATATGCACGTCGCCGGCCATGCCCTGCACCTGCGGCTGCTTGTCCAGCAGTTCGCCGAGTCGCGAGCGCAGCAGGTTGACGTTGACGTCGGCCTGGGCCAGCAGGTGACGGACCGTGCCGCCCTCCTGGTCCAGCAGCGCCGTCAAGAGATGAGCCGGCTCGATAAACTGGTGATCGCGCCCCACCGCCAGGCTCTGGGCTTCGGCAAGTGCCTGCTGGAACTTGCTGGTCATTTTGTCCATACGCATGAATCTCTGCCTCCGCGGCAAACTATCGGTATATACCCCGTTACATAGGGGGGATCAGCGGGCATTTCAAGTCCGGCACCCGTCCTTCCGCCGTAATTAATAGCCACGGAACCACACGGAAAACACGGAACGGCTTGTGATGAGTGTTCCGTGTAATTCCGTGTGCTTCCGTGTGCTTCCGTGGCCAATAA